>NZ_JBHUAL010000044.1:0-47591 GCF_042789775.1 Kitasatospora sp. NPDC056800
CGACACCAGGTCGATGATCCGGGTGGTCAGCACGCCCGGGTCGGTCTCCAGGCGCAGCCGCTCCTGCGGGTAGAGCGGGGTGAGCTTGTTGAACTCGGGGCGGCCGCGGCCGCTCTCCGGGTCCATGCCGTTGACGGAGTCCAGGCGCACCATGGCGTTGAACTTCTCGCGGCGCTCGCCCTCGCGCGGCTGGCGCACCGCACCGGTGATGGCGTCACCCTTGCGCAGGCCGTTCTTGCGGACCTGGGCGAGCGAGACGTAGACGTCGTTCTGGCCCGGCAGGTAGCCGGAGGTGCGCACGAACGCGTAGTTGTCGAGGATGTCGAGGATGCCCGCGACCGGGATCAGGACGTCGTCCTCGCCGACCTGCGGCTCGGCCACGCCCGCGGCCTCGAAGCCGTCACGGCCACGACGGCCGCGGCGGTCGCGGTAGCGCCCGCGCCGGCCGCGGCGGCCCTCGCCGAACTCGTCGTCCTCGTAGCCGCCCTGCTGCTGGGCCTGCGGCTGCTGGGTCTGCTGGCCCTGACGGCCCTGCTGCTCGGCCTGGCCGCCCTGCTGCTGGCCGCCGCCCTGCTGGGGCTGGCGGTCGGCGCGCTCGCGGCGGTTGCGGCGGTCGCGGCGCGACTCGCGGCTGTCGCCGTCCTGGGCCTCGCCGCCCTCCTGGCGGTCGGTGCGCTCGGTGCGCTCGGTGCCCTCGCGGCGGTCACGGCGCTCACGGCGGTCGCGACGCGACTCGCGGCCGTCCTCGCGGCCCTCGAAGCCGCGGGTCTCGGCCGGGCGGGCCTCGGCCTGCTTCGGCTCGGCGACCGCGACGGTGGCGGGCTCGGCGGCGGCCTCGGCGACCGGGGCGACGGGCGCGCCGGCGGCCGAGGTGGCCCGGCGGCGGGTGCGCTCGGTACGGGCGGGCGCGGCGGTCTCCGCGGCGGCCTGGACCGGGATCTCGATCTGGGCCTGCGGCTCGGCGGCGGCCGGGGCCTCGGCCTTGGCGGCGGCGGCCTTGGTGCGGCGGGCCGGCTTCTCGGCCGGGGCCTCGGCGTCCGCCTTGGCGGCGGTGCGCTTGGCGGCCGGGGCGGTGCCACCGGCGGCGAGCAGCGGGTCCCCGCCGCTCTTCTCCTTGATGGTCTCGATCAGCTGGCTCTTGCGCATGCGTCCGGTACCGGTGATGCCAAGGTCCGCGGCGAGCTTCTGGAGCTCGGCCAGGACCATGCCGTCCAGGCCCGCGGCGGCACTGCGGCGGCGCCGCGCCGGAGCAGCGGGGGCGGCGGCTGCGTCCGACGCCTCTGCGTCCGGGCGCGCGCCCATCAGATCGGTGGAGTCGCTCACTAAGGGTCCTTCCCTGGAGCGGACGTCGGCCTGTCTGGCTCGGCGACCGGTTGTGCTGTCCTGACCAACGCTCGACTGCGTCGGTCCGAGGCGGTGATCCCTCGAATGGCGGGAGCCTGTCGAGAGAGGGTTACGTGCGAGGTGCGGTGCGTGAAGCACGGTGGTGCTGAGTGGCGCGTGGGCCGGTCGTGTGTCGACCTCCCCTGAGGGCGTAACCCCCACGCTTCCTGCGAATCCCGGGCCCCCGTCGCGTGACGGTGGCCCGTGCTCCGCCCGTCCTGGCCTCAGGTGGGAGGCTGCGGGTGGGAGTCAGGTGCCGTCACGGCTTCGGGATGCGGCCGCATGTCGCGCAGGCAGGCTGCGTACGCGCTGCGGTGGGCTCCCGGAGAATCGTCGCCCCGTGCATCGCCGGGACTCCACTGCCGTGGAGCGCTGGGATCGGGACGCGGCGCACCTAGCCCCGGAGGGCACCTGGTGCAGCAATGAGGTTAACACTACCGACCCCCTCAGACATTCCCCAGCCTTGCGCTTGCCAATCGTGTCCGTCGGACCCGGCTCGGCAGGGTGCCGGCGCCGGGTCCCGAGCGGCCCGTTCGGGCTGCTCAGACGTCCAGCGGGAGCACGACGGCCCCGGTGCGGTCGACGTCCAGCCGGTGCGCGGCGAACGCCGGGTCGCCGCCGTGGCCGTGGTGTCCGGCGAAGGAGAGCACCTTGTCGGCGCCCGCCTCGTCGGTGAGGGCCAGGACGGTCGGACCGGCGCCGGAGACGACCGCCGGGAAGCCCTCGGCGCGCAGGGCGCCGACCAGCGCGGCGCTGTCCGGCATGGCGGAGGCGCGGTAGTCCTGGTGCAGCCGGTCCTCGGTGGCGGCGAGGAGCAGTTCGGGGCGCCTGGTCAGCGCCTCCACCAGCAGTGCGGAACGGCCCGCGTTGACGGCCGCGTCGGCCAGCGGGACGGTCTTCGGCAGCAGTCCGCGCGCGGTCTCGGTGAGCACCTCGCCGGCCGGCACGAACACCACCGGGACGACCTGCTCGGACGGCTCCAGCACGACCGCCTTGGCCGACTCCTCGTCGGTCCAGGCGATGGTGAAGTTGCCGCGCAGGCAGGCCGCGACGTTGTCGGGGTGGCCCTCCAGCTCGGAGGCGAGGGCCAGCAGCGCGTCGTCGTCCAGCGCGGACCGGCCGCCGATGGTCACCGCGCGGGCGGCCACGATGCCGGCGCAGATGGCGGCCGAGGAGGAGCCGAGGCCGCGGCCGTGCGGTATCCGGTTGGCGCAGACCACTTCGAGGCCGCGGGGCTGGCCGCCGAGCCGGTCGAAGGCGGCGCGCATCGAGCGGACCAGCAGGTGGCGCTCGTCGCGCGGCAGCGTCTCGGCGCCCTCACCGGCGATGTCGACGGAGAGGCCGGAGTCGGCGACCCGGACGACCACGTCGTCGTACAGACCCAGCGCGAGCCCGAAGGCGTCGAAGCCCGGGCCGAGGTTGGCGCTGGTCGCGGGAACCCTGACCCGGACGGCGGCGGCACGGAACGCGGGACCGGCCATACGGTGGACTCTCCTGGGGTAAATCGGGCGGCGCGGAGCGCGTCGTCGGTGCGAGGGTGGGAACGGACCGCGGCCCCTCCGGGGGGCGGGCGGTCGCGGTGTCGGCGCGGCCCGGACCCGCCGGGCCCGGGGCATGTGCCACACGGCCGAAGCCAGAGTATCGAAGAGAGGTTCCCGAGCGGTACACCCCGTGGGCCTTCGATCTGGTGTGTTGCCGTTCTGGCCGGAAATGCTCACCCCTCCCCGTCGACGGGAGGGGTGGAAAAGGATCGCAATGCGGAACCCAATTGACACAAAAGTGTCAGGGGGGAACTCCGACGGGCCGACCCTCGAAAGAGTCGGCCCGTCGGGGCGTCAGGACCCTTTACCGGTCGAGCAGTCCGAGGCTGCGGGCGGCCGCCTCCGGGTCGATCGGGACGATCTGCGGCTGCGGCGCGCCGGCCACCGCCCAGTCCGGGTCCTTCAGGCCGTTGCCGGTCACGGTGCAGACGATCCGCTGGCCCGGGTCGACCAGACCGGCCTCCGCCTTGGCCAGCAGACCGGCCACCGAGGCGGCCGAGGCGGGCTCCACGAAGACGCCCTCCTGCGAGGCCAACAGCCGGTAGGCGGACAGGATCTGACGGTCCGTCACCTTGTCGATGAGGCCGCCGGACTCGTCCCGCGCGGCGAGCGCGAAGTCCCAGGAGGCCGGGTTGCCGATCCGGATCGCGGTGGCGATGGTCTGCGGCTTGAGCACCGGCGCGCCGTCCACGATCGGGGCCGAGCCGGAGGCCTGGAAGCCCCACATCCGCGGGGTGCGGGTGGCGAGGCCGTCGGCCGCGTACTCGCGGTAGCCCTTCCAGTACGCGGTGATGTTGCCCGCGTTGCCGACCGGCAGGACGTGGATGTCCGGGGCGTCGCCGAGCATGTCGACGATCTCGAAGGCCGCGGTCTTCTGGCCCTCGATCCGCACCGGGTTGACCGAGTTGACCAGCGCCACCGGGTACTTCTCGGACAGTTCACGCGCAAGGGTGAGGCAGTCGTCGAAGTTCCCGTCGACCTGGAGGATCCTGGCGCCGTGGACCAGCGCCTGGCCCATCTTGCCGAGGGCGATCTTGCCCTGCGGGACGAGCACCGCGGAGACCATCCCGGCCCGCACCGCGTACGCGGCGGCGGAGGCCGAGGTGTTGCCGGTGGAGGCGCAGATGACCGCCTGCGCGCCCTCCTCCTTGGCCTTGGAGATGGCCATCGTCATCCCGCGGTCCTTGAAGGAGCCGGTCGGGTTGGCGCCCTCGACCTTGAGGTAGACCTCGCAGCCCGTGCGCTCGGAGAGCACCTGGGCGGGGACCAGGGGCGTGCCGCCCTCCAACAGGGTGACCACCGGGGTGGCCGCGGTGACCGGCAGGCGGTCCCGGTACTCCTCGATCAGGCCGCGCCACTGGTGGGTGTGCGCGCCTCGGACGACGTTCTCGGCAACGGCGTTCATGGCTGGTTCCTTATTCCCCTTCGACCCGCATGATGCTGGCCACGTCCCGCACGCTGTCCAGCGCGCGGAGCTTGTCGACCGTCGCCGACAGCGCGGCGTCGGTGGCACGGTGGGTGACCACGACGAGCGAGGCGTCGCCGTCGCGGCCCTGCTGGCGCACGGTGTCGATGGAGACGCCGTGCTCGGCGAAGACGGATGCCACCTGGGCGAGCACGCCCGCGCGGTCGTCCACGTCGAGGCTGACGTGGTAGCGGGTGACCACCTCGTCCATCGGCTTGGCCGGCAGCCGCGTGTACACCGAGTCACCGGGGCCGGTGGCGCCGGCGAGCTTGTTGCGGCAGACCGCGACCAGGTCGCCGAGCACCGCGGAGGCGGTCGGCGAGCCGCCCGCGCCGGGGCCGTAGAACATCAGCCGGCCGGCCGCCTCGGCCTCGACGAACACCGCGTTGTACGCCTCGCGGACGGAGGCCAGCGGGTGCGACAGCGGGATCATCGCCGGGTGGACGCGCGCGGTGACGGACTCGCCGTCCGCGGCCCGCTCGCAGATCGCGAGCAGCTTGACCACACAGCCCATCTCCTTGGCGGAGGCGATGTCGGCCGCCGTCACCTCGGTGATGCCCTCGCGGTAGACGTCCGCCGCGGTGACCTTGGTGTGGAAGGCGATGCCGGCCAGGATCGCGGCCTTGGCGGCGGCGTCGAAGCCCTCGACGTCGGCCGTCGGGTCGGCCTCGGCGTAGCCCAGCGCGGTGGCCTCCTCCAGCGCCTCCGAGTAGCCGGCGCCGGTGGTGTCCATCTTGTCGAGGATGAAGTTGGTGGTGCCGTTGACGATCCCCAGCACCCGGTTGACCTTGTCCCCCGCGAGGGACTCGCGCAGCGGGCGCAGCAGCGGGATCGCGCCCGCCACCGCGGCCTCGTAGTACAGGTCCACCCCGGCCTCGGCGGCCGCGGCGTGCAGCTCGGTGCCGTCCTTGGCGAGCAGCGCCTTGTTGGCGCTGACCACCGAGGCGCCCTGCCGGAAGGCGGACAGGATCAGCGATTTGGAGGGCTCGATGCCGCCCACCACCTCGACCACCACGTCGATGTCGCCCCGGTTGACCAGGGCCTCGGCGTCGGTGGTGATCAGGTGCTCGGGGACGCCCGGGCGGGTCCGCCCGGCCCGGCGGACCGCGATCCCGGCCAACTCGACCGGAGCGCCGATGCGAGCGGCGAGGTCGTCGGCCGTCGTCGTCATGATGCGCGCCACCTCGGAGCCCACCACACCACAACCCAGCAACGCCACCTTCAGCGGGCGCGTACGCATCATCCGACTCCGCTCTGCATTCTTCTGCTTCGGTAATTTCCGGCGGGTTTTCCTGGACCGCCGGGAACTTCGGTCTCTACCAGTCTCCGGGACTTTCCGTACGGATCTACGGTCGTTCCATGATCTGAGACGAGGATTTCGTCATCCGATATCCAGACGCAGGAGATCCTCCTCCGTCTCGCGCCGGACGATCACCCGCGCCGCACCGTCCCTGACGGCGAGCACGGGGGGCTTGAGGGCGTGGTTGTAATTGCTCGCCATCGACCGGCAGTAGGCGCCGGTGGCGGGCACCGCGATCAGGTCGCCCGGGGCCAGGTCGGCCGGCAGGAAGGCGTCCCGGACGACGATGTCGCCGGACTCGCAGTGCTTGCCGACCACCCGCACCAGCATCGGCTCCGCGTCGCTGGTGCGCGACACCAGGGCCACCGAGTACTCGGCGTCGTACAGCGCGGTGCGGATGTTGTCGGACATCCCGCCGTCCACGCTGACGTAGGTGCGCAGGCCCTCCAGCGGCTTGACGGTGCCGACCTCGTACAGCGTGAACGCCGTCGGGCCGACGATCGCCCGGCCCGGCTCCACGCTCAGCCGGGGGGCGTCCAGGTTCGCGGCGGCGCACTCGCGGCGGACGATGTCGGCCAGCGCGGCCGCGATCTCGGCCGGCTCGCGCGGGTCGTCCTCGCTGGTGTACGCGATGCCGAGGCCGCCGCCGAGGTCGATCTCGGGCAGCTGGACGCCGTGCTCGTCGCGGATCCCGGCCAGCAGGCCGACCACCCGGCGGGCGGCCACCTCGAAGCCCGCCATGTCGAAGATCTGCGAGCCGATGTGCGAGTGGATGCCGCGCAGCTCCAGGCTGTCGTGGCCGAGCACCCGGCGCACCGCCTCGGCGGCCGCTCCCCCGGTGAGCGACAGCCCGAACTTCTGGTCCTCGTGCGCGGTGGCGATGAACTCGTGGGTGTGCGCCTCGACGCCGACGGTGATCCGGATCAGCACCTGCTGGCGCACGCCCTGGCGGGCGGCGATCGCCGCCAGGCGCCCGATCTCCTCGTAGGAGTCGACCACGATGTGCCCGACGCCGGTCTTCACGGCGTGCTCGAGCTCGTCCGCCGACTTGTTGTTGCCGTGCAGCGCGATCCGCTCCGGCGGCATCCCGGCGGCCAGGGCGACCGCCAGCTCGCCCGGGCTGCACACGTCGAGGTTGAGGCCCTCCTCGTGCAGCCAGCGCACGACGGCCTTGGAGAGGAACGCCTTCCCGGCGTAGTAGACGTCCGCGCCGGTGCCGAAGGCGTCCCGCCAGGCGCGCGCCCGGGACCGGAAGTCCTCCTCGTCCAGCACGTAGGCGGGGGTGCCGAACTCGGCGGCCAGCCGCCTGACGTCGATGCCGCCGACGGTCGCCACGCCCTCGGCGTTCCGGGCGACGGTGCGCGACCAGACCTTGGGGTCGAGCGCGTTCAGGTCGGCGGGCGGGGCCTGGTAGTGGCCCTCGGGCAGGACGTCGCCGTGACGGGGGCCTGCCGGGTGTGCGGAGCGACTCATCTTCGGAGATCCTTCGAGACCTATGGCGAGGGGCGGCGACGGTCCACGTTGACCGTCAGCCGCCCCCGCCGTGCGCTTGGGGGTGGTGCCTACATCCGCTCGGGCGCCGTCACGCCCAGGAGCGTGAGTCCGTTGGCGAGCACGGTGCGCGTCGCCTCGACCAGCCAGAGGCGGGCGCGGTGCGTGTCGGAGAGCTCCTCGTCGCCCTTGGGCAGGAACATGCAGTTCTCGTACAGGCGGTGGTACTTGCCCGCGAGGTCCTCCAGGTAGCGCGCGACCCGGTGCGGCTCGCGCAGCTCGCCGGCCGTGGCCAGCACCCGCGGGAACTCCGCGAGGTGGCCGAGCACGTCGGACTCCCACTCGGTGGCGAGCAGCTCGGGCTTGAACTGCTCGACCGTGCCCTTGTCCACGCCCAGCTCGGCGGCCTTGCGGGCCACGCCGCACATCCGGGTGTGCGCGTACTGGACGTAGAAGACCGGGTTCTCGTTGGTCTGGCTGGTCAGCAGGTTGATGTCCAGCGTGATCGTCGAGTCCGTGGAGGAGCGCGCCAGGGTGTAGCGGGCGGCGTCCACGCCGATCCACTCGATCACGTCGTCGATCGTGATGATGTTGCCGGCCCGCTTCGACATGCGGACCTCTTCGCCGTCGCGAAGCATCTTCACGAACTGGCCGATCTTCACCTCGATGTTGTGGTCCATGTCGTCGCCCGCGCAGGCCGCGATGGCCTTGAGGCGGTTGACGTAGCCGTGGTGGTCGGCGCCCAGCATGTAGAGCGCGACCTCGGCGCCGCGGTCCCGCTTGGACAGGTAGTACGCGGCGTCGGCGGCGAAGTAGGTCTTGTCGCCGTCGGCCTTGACCAGGACGCGGTCCTTGTCGTCGCCGAAGTCGGTGGTGCGCAGGAAGACCGCGTCGTCCTGCTCGAAGACGTGGCCCTGCTCGCGCAGCCGGTCGATGGCCTTCTCGACCGCGCCGGAGTCGTGCAGCGTCTTCTCCGAGAACCACACGTCGAAGTGGGTGCCGAACTCGTCCATCGAGCGCTTGATCTCGGCGACCATGAGCTTGAGGCCCTCGGTGCGGAAGACCTGGAGCTGCTCCTCCTCGGAGAGGTCGAGCACGCCGGGGATCGCGTCGGTGAGCGCCTTGGCGATGTCGACGATGTACTCGCCGACGTAGCCGTCCTCGGGCGCCGGGCGGCCGTTCGCGGCGGCCTGCAGCGAGGCGGCGAACTTGCCGATCTGCACGCCGGCGTCGTTGAGGTAGTACTCGGTGGTGACGTCGGCGCCGGAGGCCCGCAGCACGCGCGCCATCGAGTCGCCGACGGCGGCCCAGCGGACGCCGCCGATGTGGATCGGGCCGGTCGGGTTGGCGGAGACGAACTCCAGGTTGATCCTCAGGCCCTTGAGGGCCTCGTTGCGGCCGTAGGCCTCGCCCGCCTCGACGACGGTGCGCGCCAGCGCGCCGGCGGTGGCGGTGTCCAGGGTGATGTTCAGGAAGCCCGGACCGGCGATGTCGACCTTGGCGACGCCGGTGATCCCTCGCAGGCGGTCGGCCAGCAGCTCGGCAACGGCTCGCGGCGGCTTGCCGGCCGCCTTGGCGAGCTGGAGGGCCACGTTGGTCGCGTAGTCGCCGTGGTCCCTGTTCTTGGGCCGTTCGACCGTCACGTGCTCGGGCACGGCGACGGCCAGCTCGCCCGCCTCGACGGCGGAGCTCACTGCGGCCTGGATTGCCTGGGAAAGGTCTGCGGGGGTCACGACGCCAAGCGTAGGCGAGACGGGGTGCCCGCCCGCCACCCGGTTTACCGGTTGAGACGCCGGTGCGCCGTGGTTACCGGGTCTCAGCCGCGATCCGTCCGCTCTGTTCGCTCAGGGCGAACTGCGTCGGACGGGCCGGCACGGCGCCCGCCGGACGGCCCGGCGGACTGTTCCGCGAGCCCCATCAGGCGCCGGACCAGGGCCACCAGGTCGGCCGGGTCGAAGGGCTTGCCGAGGTAGCCGTCCACCCCGACCGTCTCCCCCAGGTCGAGGTCCGCCGGGGTGCAGGCGCTCACGATCGCGATCGGCAGCCGGCTGGTGTCCGGGGTCGCGCGCAGCCGGGCCGCCGTCCGCAGGCCGTCCAGCCTCGGCATCACCACGTCCAGCGTCACCACGTCGGGCCGCACCCGGCGGACGACCTCCAGGCACTCGGCGCCGTCGGCGGCGGTCACCACCTCGAAGCCCTCGAGCTCCAGGTTGACCCTGATCAGCTGGCGGATCACCTCGCTGTCGTCCACCACGAGGACCCGCCCGGACACTCCCGACACCTCACCGAGGGTATCGGCGGCCCCGCCGCCCCGTCCGGCCTTTGGGCACTTCCGCCCCCACCCGGCACACGGCCCGATCCCCGGGTCGATCCGCCGCCCGATTCGCGGCCCGATCCGCGGCCCGGACGATCTTCGGGGAAACCCGTGCACGGACCACCGCCGGAGCCTGGTACTGTTCTCACGTCGGAAGCGCGAGCGACCGACAGGCCAACAGGCCCCCGTAGCTCAGGGGATAGAGCACCGCCCTCCGGAGGCGGGTGCGTAGGTTCGAATCCTACCGGGGGCACTTCGCAGGAAGTGCAAGTCAGGCCCAGATCAGTGGAGTTGATCCACGGATCTGGGCCTTTGTCGTATGCGGACGCGCGACCGGGTCCGGGCCCGGGTGGGGGCCGGGTCCGGGCCCGGTGTCTCAGGCGGCGGCCGCCTCGGCCTGGGTGTACAGGTCCGCGATGGTGTGGTCGAAGAGGGCGCTGTACGAGATGTCGTCGGTGTCGCCGCCCTGCTGGTAGCCGCCGATCGCGCCGATCACGTCGCCGGTGGCGGTGTTGATCCACGGGCCGCCGCTGGTGCCGCCCGGGTAGGCCGGGCAGTGGACGACCCGCTGGTAGGTGCTCTGCTGCCCGGTGGTGTTGGTGCACAGGACGGGCGCCTCGGCGTCGGCGGGGTAGCCGTAGAGGCGGACGGTGGCGCCGAACGGCTCGTCGGTGCCCAGCCGGTTGCCGCCGACCACGTCCTCGACGTTGCGGCCGTTGCTGGGGGCGGTCTCCAGGATCGCGAAGTCCTCGTCCTCGTCGCCCTTCTGGGACCAACCGGTGGTGGTGTGGATCGCGGTCACCCGCCAGGTGCCGTACGGGGCGGAGCCGTCGCGGTAACCCGGGGCGAAGGTGACACCGTCGGTGCTGCTGAGGCAGTGCGCGGCGGTCAGCAGCAGGTTGCCGGTGGCGCTGTGCAGCACGCTGGCGGTGCAGAAGTGGTCGCCGGCCGTCGGCGTGCCGCTGAACAGCGCGCCGACCGTCCCGGTCTCGCGGTCGCCGGCCGGCGCCGGGGCGGTGGTGCCGAGCGCGACGTCGGCGGCGGTGGTGGTCGGGGCGGCCGGCGCGGCGGCGGGGGTGGCCGTCGCGGTGGCCGTCGGGTCGGCGGTCGGCGCCGCGGAGGGCGTGGGGGCCGCGACCGGGGCGGGCGGGGCGACCGCCGCCGGGTCGGCGGCCGGGACGGGCACGGCGGCCCGGGTGCTGCGGGCCGCCTTCCCGGCGGCCGTCGTGTCGGACAGGTCCAGCCCGTGCGTCCCGGTCAGCACCGCGGCGACCGCCACCGCGGACAGCGCGGTGAACAGGGACGGGGCCAGGAGTCTGCGGCGGCGCGAGCCCTCGCGGCGGTGCTTGCCCATGCCTGTCTCTCCTGCCGGGGCGGTCGGTGGCGTCGTTCGGTGAACGACTATGGCGCCTCAGCCTGGAAAGGGCGTGACCGGCTCCTTGGAGCTCGATGAGAAATACCGTCAGCGCGTCAGCACCGCGTCCAGTTCTGCGGCTCCGACGAAAGCGGTGTGCGTCCCGGCGGCGGTGCAGGCGAAGGCCCCGGCCACCGTACCGGCCCGGGCGCAGTCCAGCGGCGGGCGGCCCTGGAACCAGGCGTACAGGAAGCCGGACACGAAGGCGTCCCCGGCGCCGTTGGTGTCCACCACCGGACGGCCCGGGTCGACGGCCGGCAGCCGGCGCGGCGCCGGGTCGTCCCGGGTGAGCAGGTGGCAGCCCTCGGCGCCGGCGGTGGCGACGACCACCCGCGCGCGCCCCTCGGCGAGGATCGCGCGCATCACCTCCTCGTGGCGGCCGCGGCAGCCGGCCACCGAGAGGAAGACCAGGTCGGAGCCGAGCGCGTAGTCGCGGTGGTGCGGGTCGGCGCCGTCCCAGTCGTGCAGGTCGGTGGAGGTGGTGCGGCCGAGGCGGTGCAGGTCGCCGTACATGTCCCGGTTGACGCCGGTGATGGACAGGTGGACGTGCCGGCTGCGCTCGGCGTACGGCAGACAGAAGTCGCGCGGCAGCCGCAGGTCGGCGGGGTGGCGGCCGTCGAAGAAGGAGAACCGGCGGCCGGCCGGGTCCACCAGGTTGACCCCGCGCGGGGTGCCGTACGGGCTCACCAGGTGCGCGAAGTGCAGTCCGTGGCGCGCGTAGTGGGCGCGGACCAGGTCGCCCTGGGGGTCGTCGCCGAGGAAGTCGATGAACGCGGTGCGCAGGCCGAGGTGGTGGGCGCCGAGGGCGACGCCGTTGCCGGTGTGGCCGACGTAGTCCCGCACCGGCTCGACGAACCGCGAGTCGCCGGGCGGGAGTTCCAGCCGCTCGACCCGGACGATGGTGTCCACGCCGCTGCCGCCGACGACGAGCAGGTCGAACTCGGGCGCTGCGGCCTCGGGTGAAACGGTCTCGGGCAGCACGGCGGCGCCTCCTTGGTCCCTGGGCAGTGCCCAGGAGTCAAGCAGGCGCCGGAGGTTGACTGCAAGGACTTGCTGCAAATTTCAATCGGCGGGTGGCCGCTCCGGACCCGCCTCGGCCCGGACCTCGGCCCCGGTCCCGACGTTCGCCCGGACGTCGGCCCGGGCCACGGCCCGCGGGCTCGGCCGCCCGTCCACCGCCCGTACGGCGGACGCCGATGCCGCCCCGCCCTCGACGGCGGCGGCCGCGACCGGGGTCGGCCGGTGGTCGATCATCAGCACCGCGACCAGCGCGGCCGCCAGCAGCACGCCCATCGCCACCCAGGTCGCGACCACGTAGCCGTGCACCGCGCCCTGGGCCCGCACGGCCGGGTCGGCGGCGATCCGGGTGGCCAGGAAGCTCGCGGTGGCACTCGCGGCGACCGTGTTCAGCAGCGCGATGCCGACCGAACCGCCCACCTGCTGAGCCGAGTTGATGGTGGCCGAGGCCGCGCCGGCCTCGTTCGGGGCGACCCCGAGGGTGGCCAGGCTCATGGCCGGCATGAACACCAGGCCCATGCCGAAGCCGATCAGCAGCTCGGCGGGCAGCACCATGCCGGCCCACGGGCTGTCCACCCGCATCTGGGTCAGCCAGGCCATGCCGCCCGCGGCGAGCAGCAGGCCGGGGCCGATCAGGTTCCGGGACGGCACCCTGGTCATCATCCGGGCCGCGAAGCCCGTCGAACTCAGCACGATGGCGACCGTCATGGGCAGGAAGGACAGGCCGGACACGATCGGCGAGAAGTGCTTGATGGCCTGGAGGTAGTAGGTCAGGAACAGGAACAAGCCGAACATGCCGACCATCGCCAGGCCCACCGAGAGCGCGCCGCCGCCCCGGTTGCGGTCGGCGACGATGTGCAGCGGCAGCAGCGGGTGCGCGGTGCGCCGCTCCACCAGGACGAACGCCGCGAGCAGCGCCACGCCCAGGACCAGCGGGCCGATCACCAGGCCGTCGCCCCAGCCCCTGGTCACGGCCTCGGAGGTGCCGTAGACGATCGCCAGCAGGCCGCCGCAGCCGAGCAGCGCCCCGGGCAGGTCCAGCCGCAGCCGGCGGCCCTTCCCGACGTGGTCGCGCTTCAGCACGTTGAAGGCCGCGAAGGCGGTGACGGCGGCGATCGGCACGTTGACGAACAGGCACCAGCGCCAGTCCAGGTACTCGGTCAGCAGGCCGCCGGCGATGAAGCCGATCGCGGAGCCGCCGCCAGCGATCGCGCCGAAGATGCCGAAGGCCGTACTGCGCTCCCGCGGATCGGAGAAGGTGGTGGAGAGCAGCCCCAGCGCGGAGGGGGCGAGCAGGGCGCCGAACGCGCCCTGGAGGGCGCGGGCGCCGAAGAGCATGGCGGGGCCGACCGCCGCGCCGCCGAGGGCGGAGGCGAGGGCGAAGCCCAGCAGGCCGACGGTGAAGACGCGCTTGCGGCCGAAGAGGTCGCCCAGCCGGCCGCCGAGCAGCAGCAGGCCGCCGAAGGCCAGCGTGTAGGCGGTGATCACCCACTGCCGGTCGGCGTCCGAGATGCCCAGGTCCCGCTGGGCGGACGGCAGTGCGATGTTCACGATGGTGATGTCGAGCACGATCATGAGCTGGGCGGTGGCGATGACGGCCAGCGCCCACCAGCGGCGGCGGTCCGCGTCCTCATGACCGGCGACGGTTCTCGCAGTCACTGGTCGAGCCTTCCGGAGTGGGGCGGAGAGGTCACGCAGTCGCCTTCCAGCCAAACCCCGCTCCGGACGGATGGCAAGGAAAAACCTCACCAAATCAGACCTTCAGGACAAAAGAACCAGGCCCCCGGGACTGCGGACCGAGTCCCGGGGGCCTGGTTCCACGGCTCGCGCCGCGTGGTGGCTCAGAGCGCCGAGAGCTCCTCGACCAGGTCGTCCAGCCCCAGCGAGCCCTGCGAGAGCGCCGCCATGTGCCAGGCCTTGAGGTCGAACTCCTCGCCGCGCGCCTCGTGCGCCGCCTTCGCCGCCGCCCGGCCGCGCAGCCAGGCGCGCTCGCCCAGCTTGTAGCCGATCGCCTGGCCGGGCAGGCCCAGGTAGCGGACCAGCTCGCTGTCCAGGAAGTCGGCCGACAGGCCGCAGTACAGGCCGAAGAACTCCCGGGCGTGCTCCGGGGCGACCGGCTCGCCCGGCCGGTACGGGGAGTCCGCCGGGAAGTCCAGGCCCACGTGCATGCCGATGTCGACGATGACCCGCAGCGCGCGCATCATCTGCGCGTTGAGGTAGCCCAGGCGGTGGCCCGGGTCGGTGAGGTAGCCGAGCTCGTCCATCAGGCGCTCGGCGTACAGCGCCCAGCCCTCCAGGTTGGCGCTCACCCCGCCGAGGCTCACCTGGTAGGTGGAGAGCCGGTCGGCGACGTAGTTCCACTGCGCGAGCTGGAGGTGGTGGCCCGGGACGCCCTCGTGGTACCAGGTGGAGACCAGGTCCCAGACCGGGAAGCGGTCCCGGCCGACCAGCGGCAGCCAGGTCCGCCCGGGGCGGCTGAAGTCCAGCGAGGGCGCGGTGTAGTACGGCGCGGCGGCGCTGCCCGCCGGGGCGATCCTCGACTCGACCCGGGTGACCGGCTCGGCCAGGTCGAAGTGGGTGCCCTGGAGGTCCCGGACGGCCTGGTCCATCAGGCCCTGGAGGTACTCCCGGGCGGCCTCGGCACCCTCGATCGCCGGGCCGTCCGACTCCAGCCAGCGCATCGCCGCGAGCGGACCCGCGCCCGGCAGGACCTTCTCGGCCTCGGTCTCCATCTGCGCCAGCAGGTCGTGGAACTCGCTCCAGGCCCAGGCGTAGGCCTCGTCGAGGTCCAGGTCGGCACCGGTCCAGTAGCGCACCCAGCGGACGTAGCGCTCCCGGCCCGCGGTGTCCGGGGCGCCGGCCGCGGCCGGGCCGTACACGTCGCGCAGCCAGTCGCGCAGCTCCGCCAGCGCCTCGGCGGCGGCCACCGCGTGCTTCGACAGCTCGGGGTGCAGGCCCTCCGGCGCGCCCTGGACGAAGGTGCCGAACCAGGCACCGGGCACCCGCTCGGCGGCGGGCGCGTCCTCGCCCAGCCACTCGGCGAACTGCCCGAGCACCGTGGCCACCTGGCGCGGGCCGGACAGCAGGCCGCGCTCGACGCCCTCCGTCAACGTGCGCCGGTACTGCGCGAACGCCTCCGGGAGCCGCGCCATCCGGCGGCCGATCACCTGCCACTCGGCCTCGGTGTCGGTGCCCATCAGGGTGAAGGACTCCCGCACGTCGTGCACCGGGGAGCCCAGGTTGCGCAGCGAGCGGAAGTTCTCCCCCGCCTCGTGGACGGCGAGTTCGGCGGTCAGCCGCTCGCGCAGCAGCCGGGCGCAGCGGCGCTCCGCCTCGTCGTCGGCGGCACCGGCCCGCTCGGCCTCGTCGAGCTTCGCCAGGGTGCGGCGGGCGAGGTCGGCGACGGCCTCGGGACCGGCCGGGGAGAGGTCGGGAAGCCGGTCGTCGTCAAGGTTGAGACCGAGGTACACCGCGGTCAGCGGGTCGAGCTCGGCCAGTTCGCGGACGTGGTCGTCGGCGATGCGGCGAGGGGTGGCGCCGGCGGCGGTGATCAGTTCTTCACGCATTCGGACATCATTTCGTGGCGCGGCAGCTTTGCAACCCCTTTGCGAGCCGGGTTCGCCTGCGAAAATCCGTTCGGCGCGACCGGATCCGATCCGTCCGGCGCCCATTACGCTTGGCCGCCATGGAAGCCAGCCCCGCCCCGGCCGCACCCGAGCCGCGCCCGCGCCGCACCGGCTACCGGCGGCTGCCGGTCCAGCAGCGGCGCGAGCAGCTGATCGCGGTCGCCCTGGAGCTGTTCGCCTCCCGGCCGCCCGAGGAGGTGGGCCTGGACGACGTCGCCGAGGCCGCCGGGGCCTCCCGCCCGCTGGTGTACCGCTACTTCGCGGGCGGCAAGCAGCAGTTGTACGAGGCCGCGCTGCGCACCGCGGCGGACGAGCTGAGCAGCCGCTTCGCGGTACGGCTGAGCGGGACGCCGTCCGAGCAGCTGTCGGCGGTGCTGGACGGCTACTTCGCCTTCGTGGCCGAGCACGACGCGGGCTACTCGGCGCTGCTGCGCGGCGGTTCGGTGGTGGAGACGGCCCGCACCTCGGCGATCGTGGACGACGTCCGGCGGGAGGCGCTGCGCCGGACGCTGCGCCACCTGGGCGTGCGGGAGGCCGGGCCGCGGCTGACCCTGCTCGTGCGCTCCTGGATCGCGGTGGTCGAGGGCGCGTCGCTGAGCTGGCTGGACGAGGGGCGCGCGCTGCCGGTGGCGGAGCTGCGCGACTGGCTGGTGGACCAGTTCACGGCGATGGCGGCGGCGACCGCGCTGCACGACCCGCAGACGGCCGAGGTGCTGGCGGGGGTGCTGGCGCTGGAGGGGCCGCGGCCGGAGCGGGCGGAGCGGCTGCGGGCGGTGCTGGGCGGCGGCTCCTAGCCGGCGCGGCCGCACCCGAGCGGTCCCGGCGCCCCTCCCGACCCCCGTGCCAAGGGTCGGGGCGGCCTACGTGATTACGCCTTGCCGAGCACCTGGCGCTGGCGGCCGAGCCCGTCGACCTCGATCTCGACCACGTCGCCCGGGGCGAGGTACGGCGTGCCGGGGCGGCCCAGGGTGACCCCCGCCGGGGTGCCGGTGATGACCACGTCGCCGGGCTCCAGCACCATGAACCGGCTCGCGTAGCGGACCAGTTCGAGCACCGGGAAGACCATCTCCGCGGTGCTGCCGTGCTGCCGCCGCTCGCCGTTGACCCACAGCCGCAGGGTCAGCGCCTGCGGGTCGGCCACCTCGTCGGGGGTGACCAGCCAGGGCCCGAGCGGGGTGAAGGTCTCCGCCGACTTGCCCTTGTCCCACTGGCCGCCGCGCTCGAACTGGAAGGCCCGCTCGGTGACGTCGTTGGCGATCGTGTACCCGGCGATCACCCCGGCCGCCTCGGCGTGCGAGTCCAGGTAGCGGGCGGTGCGGCCGATCACGACGGCCAGCTCGGCCTCGTAGTCGGTCTTCTCGCCGCCGCGCGGCACCAGCACCTCGTCGTACGGGCCGACCACGGTGGAGCCCGGCTTGAGGAAGATGACCGGCTCGGCCGGGATCGCGGCCCCGGCCTCGGCCGCGTGGTCGCGGTAGTTGAGCCCGATGCCGACCACCTTGCCCGGCCGGGGCACCGGTGCGCCCACCCGCAGGCCGTCGAGGTCCAGCACCGGCAGGACGCCGGCGGCCGCGTCCCGGGCCAGTGCGGCCGGGTCCAGCCCGGCCAGGAAGGCCCCGTCGAGGTCGCGGGTCCGCCCCGAGAGGTCGTACGCGGTGCCGTCCTCACCCAGGACGACCGGGCGCTCGGCGCCCGCGGGTCCGACGCGCAGGAGCTTCATCGATCCGTCACCAGCCTTTCGTCGCAGCTCACCGGGGCGGCCCGGAGGCCGCTCCCGAGTCCGGCAACGAGGTATACCAACGCGCCGGGGCGGCGGGCCAGACCGTCCCGATGGGCGAAATCCTCCCGGTTGGCGCTCCGGCCGCCGCCCCGGCTCGGCGGCCCGCACGGTTGACACCCGCCGGGCCGGCCGCGCGGCGGCGGCTCAGCCGTCCTGCGCGCCGCCGCCGAGCAGCGCCG
Source organism: Kitasatospora sp. NPDC056800 (assembly GCF_042789775.1). Taxonomy (NCBI): domain Bacteria; kingdom Bacillati; phylum Actinomycetota; class Actinomycetes; order Kitasatosporales; family Streptomycetaceae; genus Kitasatospora; species Kitasatospora sp. NPDC056800. The sequence continues at coordinate 17,511 of NZ_JBHUAL010000044.1, forward strand.
CCAGGGCGACGGCCCGCGGCCGGCCCGGGCCGAGCCGGGCGGCCTCCCGCTGCCAGTGCGCGAGGTCGCGCCGGGCGTCCGCCCGGGCCTCCGGGGTGGCGCCGGGCACCTGGGCCAGCTCGTCCAGCAGGGCGGCGGCCGCGCCCGGGCTGCCGTCCCGGGCCAGCCAGAGGGCCAGGTCGTGGCAGGTGCGCAGGGTGCGCGGGTCCTCCGGGCCGCAGATCCGGGCGAAGTCGGGGACGAGCGCGGTGAGGATCTCCACCGCCTCCGCGGCCTCGCCGGCCTCCCCGTGCCGCCAGGCCCGGTCGGCCCGCCGGCGCAGCTGCTCCGGGCTGGGGTCGTCCGGGCGCAGCATCCCGGGCCGGATGGCGCGCAGCCGCTCCAGCACCTCGGCGGCGCCGGCCGGCCGCTGTCCGGGCCGCTTGGCGAGCAGTTCGGCGACCAGCCCGGCCAGGGCCGGGTCCTTGCCGCGCACCCGGGGCGGGACCTCCTCCAGGTGCTTGTACATGTACTCGGCGGCCGAGGCGGCGCGGAACGGGCGGGTGCCGGTGCAGACCTCGTACAGCATGATGCCGAGCGCGTAGAGGTCGGCCCGGCCGTCCACCGGGCCGCCGGACCAGCACTCGGGCGCCAGGTACGGGACGGTGCCGACGACGTTGCCGGTGGAGGTGAGCCGGACGGTCTGGGTGACCAGTCGGGCGATGCCGAAGTCCAGGACCTTGGCCCGCTCCCCGTCCTCCACGATCATCACGTTCTCGGGCTTGATGTCCCGGTGGACGATCCCCGAGCGGTGCGCGGCGTCCAGCGCCTTGCACACGTGCCGCATCCAGCGCAGCCCCTGCTTGTGGTCCGGCCGGCCGTCCTTGAGCACCTCGGACAGCGCCCGGCCGCGGACCAGCTCCATCACCAGGTACGGGATCTTCCCGGAGCCGGACTCCGTCCACCCGTAGTCGTACACGGTGACGATGTGCGGGTTGTTGAGGCCGCCGGCCGTCCGGGCCTCGCGGACGAACCGGCTGACCGCCTCCCGGTCGGTGGCGTGCTCGGCGAGCAGCACCTTGACCGCGACCGGCCGGTCGATGGTCGTGTCGGTCGCCCGCCAGACCACGCCGAAGCCGCCCCGGCCCAGCTCCTGCTCCAGCCGGAAGCGGCCGCCGAGCACCTCGCCCTTCTCCATTCCCTCCCCCAACCCGACCGCGCCCGCTCGGCGTTCGCCGCCGGAGGGGTCGGAGGGGTCACCATAGCGGCGGGCGGGGACGAACGGGTGAACGAGCCGGGCCCACTTCCCATGGCTACGGCTTGGGCAGCCCGGGCGGGTTGATCTCGGAGCTCTTCACGGCCTCGTTGTCCAGGCCCCAGCGCTTGAGCACCTGCCCGTACGTGCCGTTCCTGATCACCTCGTCGATCGCCCCGTTCAACGCCTTGACCAGGCCGTTGTCCTTCCGGGTGGTCGCCGCGATCTTGCCGAGGACGTCCGCGCCGCCGCCCGAATAGGTGCCGACGACCTCGGTCTCGCCGGTCTGCACGGCGTGGAAGGCCAGGCTGGGGTTGGGGCCGGTGTAGACCTCGATCCGGCCGGAGGAGAGCGCCAGGTAGTACTCGGTGCCCTGGAAGTACTTGATGTCGATCGGCTTGAGGCCGTTCCTGACGTTCTCCTCGCTCCAGGAGACCAGCAGCTTCTCCTGGTTGGTGCCGGTGGCGACGCCGACCGCCTTGCCCGCGAGGTCCCTGGGGCCGGTGACCTTGAGGCCGCCGCCCTTCTTCGCCTCGAAGCCCAGGACGTCCAGCCGGTAGGTGGCGAAGTCGTACTTCTCCTTGCGCGCCTCGGTGACGGTGATGTTGGACAGGCCGACGTCGTACTTGCCGCTGTCCAGGCCGACGAAGATGTTCTCCCAGGAGACCGGGTTGAACTCGACCTTGAGGCCGAGCACGTTGCCGATCAGGAGGGCGAGGTCCGGTTCGACGCCGATGATGGTCTTGTCGTCGTTGGCGTAGAAGTCCAGCGGCGGGGTGGAGCCGATGGAGTCGACGACGCTCAGCGTCCCCTTCCGTCTGATCTCCTCCGGGACCAGCGCGGCGATCGCGTCGACCTTGGGCGTGGTGACCCGTTCCTGGTTCGGCGACAGGTTCACCACCGTGCCGTCCGGCGCGGTGCTGCCCTTGGCCGGGGCGAGCTCCCCCGCCGCGCCCGTGGCGCCGCTGCCGCAGCCGGCCAGGACGAGGGCTGCGGTGAGCGCGGCGGCGGTCACGAGGGCGCGACGGGGTAGGGACATGGCGGAACTCCTGCTCGGTGAAGGGGGGTTGGGGAAAGGGAAGGTCAGAGGACCTTGGCCAGGAAGGCCCGGGTGCGCTCGTGCCGCGGCCGGTCCAGGACCTCGGCGGGCGGGCCCTGCTCGACCACCACGCCGCCGTCCATGAAGACCACGGTGTCGGCGACCTCGCGGGCGAAGCCGATCTCGTGGGTGACCACGATCATCGTGGTGCCGCTGCGGGCCAGGTCCTTGATGACGTCCAGCACCTCGCCGACCAGCTCCGGGTCGAGCGCCGAGGTCGGCTCGTCGAACAGCAGCACCTTCGGCTCCAGCGCCAGCGCCCGGGCGATCGCCACCCGCTGCTGCTGGCCGCCGGACAGCTGCCGGGGGTAGGCGGCGGCCTTGTCGGCCAGCCCGACCCGCTCCAGCAGCGCCAGCGCCGTCGCCCTGGCCTCGGCCCGGGGGCGGCGCAGCGCGGAGACCGGCGCCTCGACCAGGTTCTCCAGCACGGTGAGGTGCGGGAACAGGTTGAAGTTCTGGAACACGAAGCCGATGCCGGTGCGCTGGCGCAGCACCTCGCGCTCCTTGAGCTCGTACAGCCGGTCGCCGGAGCGGCGGTAGCCGATCAGCTCGCCGTCGATGGCGACGTGGCCGCGGTCCAGCTTCTCCAGGTGGTTGATCGCGCGCAGCAGGGTGGACTTGCCGGAGCCGGACGGGCCGAGCACCACGGTCACCGAGCCGGCCGGGACGTCCAGGTCGACCCCGCGCAGCACCTCCAGCCGGCCGAAGCTCTTGTGCAGGCCGCGGACCTGCACCATCGGGGCGGCCGGGGTCGGGGCGGCCGGGCTCGGCTCGGGCTTCGTCAGGGTGGTCACGACTGTCCTCCGGGGGTACGGGCGGCGGCGGGCCGGGTGCGGTCCGGCAGGCTCCGGGCGAGGGCCCGGACGCGCTGCCACGGGGTGGGCGGCGGGGTGCGCTGGGCGCCGCGGGCGAAGTGGCGCTCGACGTAGTACTGGCCGACCGAGAGCACGGTGGTCAGCAGCACGTACCAGACGGTAGCGACCATCAGCAGCGGCACCACCCGGCCGGTGCGGCCGTAGACCACCTGGGCCTGGTAGAAGAGCTCGCCGATGGCCATCACGTAGACCACCGAGGTGCCCTTGAGCAGCGAGATCACCTCGTTGGCGGCGGCCGGCAGGATGCCGCGCATGGCCTGCGGCAGCACGATCCGCCGGCCCTGCCGCCAGCGCGGGATGCCGAGCGCGGCGGCGGCCTCGCGCTGGCCGGCGTCCACCGCGATGATGCCGCCGCGGATGATCTCGGCGGCGAACGCGGCCTGGTGCAGCCCGAGGCCGAGCACCGCCGCGCCGAGCGCGCTGAGCACGCCGACCGTCTCGACCTCGCCGAAGGTCGGGCCGAACGGGATGCCAATCCCGAACCGCTTGTACAGGTAGGAGAGGTTGAACCAGAACACCAGCTGGACGATCAGCGGGATCGAGCGGAACACCCACACGTAGGCCCAGGCGATGGAGCGCAGGATCGCGCTGCGGGACAGCCGCATCGCGGCCACCACGGTGCCCAGCAGGAAGCCCAGCACCGTGCCGTAGGCGGTGAGTTCGAGGGTCCGTCCGATCGCCCGGAGGATGGTGTCGGCGGTGAAGTAGAGCCGGAAGGTGGCCCAGTCCCAGCCGGGGTTGGTGGCCAGGCCGTGGGCGAACTGGGCGAGCACGACCAGCGCGGCGATCCCGGCGGCCCAGCGCCAGGGGTGCCGGGCGGGGACGGTGCGCAGGCCGGCCAGCCGGTCGAGGTCGAGGGCGGCGGCCGGGGCCGGCCGGCTGGGCGGGGCCGCGCTGGTCCCGGTGGTGGCGGTGGTGGCGGTGGTCATCGGGGGTCTCCTTCGCTCGGGCCGGCGCTCAGGCGTGCTCGGGCGGGCTGATCTGCGACTCCTTGATCGCCGACTCGGCGACCCCCCACTTGCGCAGGATCCGCTCGTACGTCCCGTCCTTGATCAGCTGGTTGACCGCCGACTGGAGGGCCGGGGCGAGCTTCGAGCCCTTCTTCAGGGCGAAGCCGACGTCGAGGCGGTGGAACTCGTTGAGGAAGCGGGTCCCGGAGGCCTCCTGCGCGACCTGGTGGCGCAGGCCGTTGATGGTGGACATCTCGATGTCCACCCGGCCCTGCTGGAGGCTGGTCAGCAGGGCGCCGCTCTCGCTGAACGCCTTGACCTCGTACGGCTTCTTCCCGGCGTCGGTGCAGACGCTCTTCCGGCTGTTGAGGGTGGTCTCGAAGGTGGTGCCGGCGCCGGTGCCGATGGTCAGTCCGCACAGCTGGACCAGGTCGGTGACCGGCTGGATCGCGGTGTTGTCCTTCTTCACCGCGAAGCCCTGGCCGTCGTCGATGTAGGTGACGAAGTCGATGGTCTTCAGCCGGGCCGCGGTGACCCCGAAGTTGCCGGTGCCGACGTCGTACTTCCCGCTGTCCAGGGCGGGCAGGATGGTCTCGAAGGCGGCCTGCTCGCGCTGCACGGTCAGGCCGAGCAGCTTGGCCACCGCGTCGGTGAAGTCCACGTCGATCCCGGCGGGCCTCCGGTCGGCCTGGTCGGTGTAGAAGGCGCTGGGCGGCGTGCCGAAGGACGAGCCGAACCTGATCGTGCCGGCGGCGCGGACGTCCTCGGGCAGCAGCGCGGCGGCGGCCTGCGAGGTCCTGAGGCCGGAGACGAGGTCCTCGGTGGCGGCGGCGGACGGACCGCCCGCCGCCGCGCCCGCGATCTTCGGGTCCGAGCCGCAGGCGGCCAGGGCCAGGACCGGCAGCAGGGCGGCGGTCGCGAGCAGGCGGCGGCGGACGGTGCTGGTTCTCACGGGGGGCCTTTCAGGGAGTGTGGGCCAGAACGGGCGACTGCGGTCCGAGGACCGGCAGCCGCTTCTCGAAGGGGAGCGGGCCGATGGTCAGCGGATCGGCCGAGACGTCGAACAGCGGGGTGTAGCCGGCCGCCAGGTAGAGGTTCCTGGCCTCGGGCTGGCGCGGCCCGGTGGTGAGGTAGAACCGGCTGTAGCCGGCCGCTACGGCCGTCCGCTCCAGCTCGGCCAGCACCCGGCGGGCCAGGCCCCGGCGGCGGTGCGCGGAGTGCGTCCACATCCGCTTCACCTCGGCGGTGCGCTCGTCGTAGCGCTTGTACGCGCCGCCGGCCACCGGTTCGCCGTCCTCCAGCAGGAGCAGCAGCACGCCGTGCGGCTCGGCGAAGGCCTCCCCCGGGTAGCGGGTCATCTCCTGGTGCGCCTCGGGGCCGTACCGGGTGACGTACTCGTGGGTGAGCTCGCGCAGCAGCGGTTCGACCAGGGGGTCGTCGACGGACGCCTTGCGGAACTCCCACCCGCCGGCCGCGCTCACGCCTGCGCCGCGATCAGCTGGTGGCGGTCGCGCTCGGCCCGCTCGGCCCGGGCGGCCCCGGCCTTGGCGGCGTCCCGCTTGGCGACCTCCTCGCGGACGATCGGGATGACGTACCGGCCGAAGTCGATCGCGTCGTCCAGCAGGTGGTAGCCGCGCGCGGAGAGGATGTCCACACCGAGGTCGTAGTAGTCGAGCAGCGCCTGGGCGACCGTCTCCGGGGTGCCGACCAGCGCGTTGGAGTTGCCCGCCCCGCCGGTCGCCGCGGCGGTCGGGGTCCACAGCGCGCGGTCGTAGCGCTCGCCGGCCTCGGCGATCTCGATCAGCCGCCGGGAGCCGGTGTTCTCGGGTGTCACGGCCTCGGGGGTGCTCTCCGGCCGGTCGGCGCCCCGGCGGGCCCGGATCGCGGCCACCGTCCGGTGCGCCTTCTCCCAGGCCAGCGCCTCGGTCGGCGCGATGATCGGCCGGAACGCCACCTGGATCCGCGGCACGTCGGTGCGCCCGGCGGCCCGGGCCGCCTCCCGCACCCGCTCGATCTGCTCGGCGGTGCGGGCCAGCGGCTCGCCCCACAGGCAGTAGACGTCCGCCTCGGCGCCGCCGGCCGCGTAGGCCGCGTCCGAGGAGCCGCCGAAGGAGACCCCGGGGCGCGGCTGCTGCACGGGGAAGACGTCCGAGACGAAGTCGTTGAAGCGGTAGTGCGGGCCCTCGTGGTCGAAGGGCTCCCGGCTGGTCCAGGCCTTCTTGACGATGCCGATGTACTCGCGGGTGCGCTCGTAGCGCTGGTCCTTGGTCAGGAAGTCGCCCTCGCGCTGCTGCTCGTGGTCGTTGCCGCCGGTGATGAAGTGGACGGTCAGCCGGCCGTCGCTGATCCGGTCGAGCGTCGCGAAGGTCTTGGCCGCGAAGGTCGGGTAGGAGACGTTCGGCCGGTGCGCCAGCAGGATCTGGAGGCGGTCCAGGTGCGAGGCGAGGAAGGCCGCCGCGGCCGCCGGCTCGGGGGCGCCGGCCCCGTACGCGAAGAGCACCCGGTCCCAGCCGTGGTCCTCGTGCGCCCGGGCCAGCCGCAGGGTGTAGTCGCGGTCGAAGGCTGCGGTGGTGCGGGCGGTGGTCTCCGAACCGTCGCCGGTGGCGGCGATGCCGAGGAATTCGACGGGCATGGCGGAACCTTTCGGGGTGGGTGGAGGTCCGGTGGACCGCGGGTGGGCGGCACCGGAGGCGGCCGCGGCGGGGCGGCCGTCGAGCGGGTGACGGTGGGAGGGGTGCGGGAGCGGAGGTACCGGACGACGGGAGGGCCGGAGCGCGGGAGGGCCGGAGCGCAGTGCGGGGTCATCGGCGGCAGCGGGGGCCTGACGCGTCGCCGGTCGTCGACGACGGATCCGGCCGCGACGGGGCGGTCCGAGGGAGGGCTCTCCCCGCCGGGGGATCAGGCCGGACGGGCGGCCCGCTGCCGGGTCAGCCGCGACACGCCGCGGACCACACCCGACCGAAGTCGATGTGGTCGCGGGTGACCAGGGGCTGCTCGGCGTACATGGCCCCAAGTTGAACAGTCGGCCGATCGGTACGTCAACCATCCATCATTGCCGCACTGTTGCGATCTCCTGTCGGTTTTTCGACGCGCTTCGACGAAGCCGTCCGGCACCCCCGACCACCCTTGACAGCCGTCGATCGCGCGTGCGTACGATCGACGCGGAGTGCAGTGCCACGCGCCGGCCGTGTTGAGGGACACGGGCCGCCGCCCCCGTACGTGACCACCGCCGTACCTCTCCCCGCCCGCACTCCGCCCAGGAGCCGCCGCCATGGCCACCCCGCAGGACGTCCTGCCCGCCCCCGCCCTCCTCGACCGCCCCGACGCGCCGCCCGCCCCCGAGGCCCGGATCGTCGCCCGCCGCAAGCCCGGCCAGTGGGCCGCGGCCGCCGTCGCCCTGCTGCTGGCCGCGATGGCGGTCAACTCGGTGGTCCGCAACAAGGCCTTCCAGTGGAGCATGGTCGCCGACTGGTTCACCGCCCGCTCCGTGCTCGACGGCCTCGCCCTGACCCTCTGGCTGACCGCCGCCACCCTCGCCCTCGGCTTCGTGCTCGGCACCGTCCTCGCCACCATGCGGCTGTCCGACAACCCCGTCCTGCGCACGCTCAGTTGGGGCTACATCTGGGTGTTCCGCTCCACCCCGCCACTGGTGCAGCTGCTGTTCTTCTTCAACATCGGCGCGCTCTACCCGACCCTCGGCCTGGGCATCCCGTTCGGCCCCGAGTTCGTCACGGTCAAGACCGTCAACCTGATGGGCCCCACCCTCACCGCCGTCATCGGCCTCACCCTGCTGGAGACCGCGTACGCCGCCGAGGTGATCCGCGGCGGCATCCTCTCCGTCGACCGCGGCCAACTGGAGGCGGCGGCCGCGCTCGGGCTCGGCCGGTGGCGGGTGCTGCGCCGGATCGTGGTGCCGCAGGCGATGCGGGCGATCGTGCCGACCGCCGGGAACATGCTGATCGGCGCGCTCAAGGGCACCAGCATCGTCAGCGTGCTGGCCGTCTCCGACCTGCTCTACTCGGTGCAGCTGGTCTACCTCCAGTCGTACCAGGTCATCCCGATGCTGATGGTCGCCACCATCTGGTACCTGGTGGTCACCACCCTGCTGTCCATCGGCCAGTACTACGTGGAGCGCCGCTTCGCCCGGGGCGCCACCCGCGACGGCCTGCCGCCCACCCCGCTGCAGCGGGCCCGCGCGGCCCTCGTCAAGGTGGTGCGGGCATGACGGAGCTCGTCATCGTCGGCGCCGGCCCGCGCGGCACCGGGCTGCTGGAGCGGATCGCCGCCAACGCCGCCGAACTCCTGCCCGCCGACCGGCCGTTGGCGATCCACCTGGTCGACCCGTACCCGCCGGGCGCGGGCCGGATCTGGCGCCACGACCAGTCCCCGCTGCTGCGGATGAACTCGATGGCCGAGGACGTCACCATGTTCACCGACGAGCGCTCCACCCTCGACGGACCGGTCCGCCCCGGCCCCTCGCTCGCCGAATGGGCGCCCCGGCAGGAGGAGTTCGCGCCCTACCGGGAGGTCGCCGACCCGGCCGTCCGGGCCGAGCTGCGCACCCTCGCCCCCACCGACTTCCCCACCCGCCGGGCCCAGAGCGCCTACCTGGACTGGGTGTTCCGCCGCGCCGTCGCCGAACTGCCGGCGCACGTCACGGTCACCGTCCACCGCGACACCGTCCGCCGGATCGAGGGCCCGGCCGACGGCCCGCAGACCGTCCGCCTCGGCGACCGGACCCTCGCCGCCGACCACGTCGTGCTCACCCTCGGCCACCTCGACTCCGTCCCGCACCCGCGCTACGCCGCCGACGCCCGGTTCGCCGCCCGGCACGGCCGCTTCCACCTCCCGCCCGCCTACTCCGCCGACGCGGCCGACGACCTGGCCGCCCTCGCCCCCGGCGAACACGTGGTGCTGCGCGGCCTCGGCCTCGCCTCGGTGGACCTGGTCGCCCTGCTCACCGAGGGCCGCGGCGGCCGCTTCGAGCCCACCGGGGACGGGCCCGCCCTGCGCTACCTCCCCTCCGGCCGCGAGCCGGTGCTCCACCTCGGCTCCCGGCGCGGCGTCCCGTACCACTCCAAGACCGGCTACCGGCTCCAGGGGCCGCCCGCCCCGCTCCCCCGGTACTTCGACGAGGCCGCCGTGGACGCCGTGCTCGCCACCGGCGGACAGCTCGAACTGCGGCGCGACTTCTGGCCGTTGATGGCCAAGGAGATCGCCTTCGGGCACTACCACGAGCTGTTCCACGCCCACCCCGGACGCACCGCCCTGCCCTGGCCGGAGTTCCTCGCCCGCTACGACCGGCACGCCTGGTACTCCCCCGAACTCGCCGCCCTGGTCGCCGAGGCCGTCCCCGACCCGGCCGACCGGATCGACTTCGAACGGCTCGACCACCCGCTGGCCGGGCTCGAACTCGGCACCGACGAGGAGCTCCAGGCGCACCTGCGCGGGTACGTCACCGCCGACGCCGACCGCCGCGCCGACCCCGCGCACAGCGCCGACCTCGGCGCCTTCCTCGCCCTGCTCTCGCTGTTCGGCCGGCTCCCCCGGGTCGTCGCCAGCGGCCGGCTCACCGCCCGCTCCCTCGCCGAGGAGGTGGACGAGTGGTTCTTCGGCTACTTCAGCTTCCTCGCCTCCGGCCCGCCCGGGTTCCGGCTGCGCCAGCTGCTCGCCCTCTCCGAGGCCGGGGTGGTGCGCTTCCTCGGCGCGGACGTACGGATCGAACGGGACGAGGCGAGCGGCACCTGGCGGGCCTCCGGCGCCACCGTGCCCGGCCACCACGTCACCGCGACGGCCCTGGTCGAGGCGTACCTGCCCAAGCACGCGCTGGCCCGCACCCTGGACCCGGTGCTCGGCGAACTGCACCGCACCGGACGGATCGTCGAGGAAGTGGTCACCGACCCGGACTACACCCACCGCTCCGGCCTGGTCACCATCGCCGCCGGCGACAGTCGGCTGCTGGACCCGGCCCTCGGCGGCGCCCCGCACCCGCGCCGCACCGCCCTCGGCCCGCACACCAGCCTGCGCGCGGCCGCCGCCTTCGCCCGCCCCCGCGCCGACGCCCCCGGCTTCCGGCAGAACGACGCCGCCGCCCGCGCCCTGCTCCGGGCCCTGGCCGCGCTCCCGGCGGCCGCCCCGGCGCTGGCGGCGTGCGCTCGGTGACGGCGGTATCGGCCTGAGCACCGCGGCGACGGCACCGGCGTGGCCTGGGCGCCGTGGCGGCGGCGCTCAGGCCCCGAAGATCTCCTCCACCAGGTCCTCGTCCGAGACGTGGTCCGGCGCGTCGAACACCACGTCCGCGACGCCCTTCAGGCCGATCCCCCGGTCCAGCGCGTCCATGCAGGCCCGGGCCTGCTCGTCGGTGGCGAAGTCCCACACCCGCAGCCGCCGCACCAGCACCAGCGCCTCCATCGGGCTCATCCGCGGCGTCCGGCGGCGCGGCCCCGGCCCCTTGCGGCCGGCCTCGGCCAGCTGCCGCTGGTAGCCGGCCAGGTCCTGCCAGGCCTGCACGGTGCTCGGGTGCTGCTCGCCCAGCACCCGGGCGAGGTCCGGCAGCAGCCCGTGCAGCTGGATCACCGCGCCCTGCGGGTCGCCCCGGTTGGCCTGGTGCAGCGCGAGGTCGTGCCGGGCCTTCAGGACCCGGGGGTCGTACGGGCCCCAGGCGGCGTGCAGGTCGGGCAGCAGCTCGTGCATCAGCCGGATCGTGGTGATCGGCGCACCGCTCTCGCCGACGCACCAGACCAGGTGGTAGCGGGCGCCGAGGGTGTCCGGGTCGAGCGGGCCGAGCGCCGAGCGCATGTCGCCCACCAGGGCGGTCAGCAGCCGGATCGCGCCGTTCAGGTCCCCGGTCCGGCTGAGGTACCAGGCGAAGTCCCGCCAGGTGCACAGGGTGTCCCGGTCGCTCGCGCCGAGCACGGTCACGCACTCCTGGGCGACGGTCTGCAGGAGCATCGCCGACTCGCCGGCCGTCGCCGCCCGGTAGGCGGCCGACCGGCGCTCGCGCAGCCCGGCCCGTACGGCCTCGGAGGGCGGCGCGGCCGTCACCGGCGGCGTGGTCAGCGGCGGCAGCACCGACGGGACGGCGGGCGGCGCGGCGGGAGCGGGAACGGCGGGAGCGGGAACGGCAGGCGGCACGGCGGGCGGCACGGCGGGCGCGGGGACGACCGGCGGGGCGCTCGGCGGAGGCGGCACCACCGGCGCCGGCCGCTCCACCACCGTCGGCACCGGCGCCGGCGCACCCGCCCGGCCGCCCGCCCACCCGGCCAGCTCGGCGAGCCGCCGCTCGACCGTACGGGCGTCGGCCGGCCGGTCCGCCGGGTCCTTCGCCAGCAGCTCCGCGACCAGCCCGGCCACCTGCGGCGGCAGCCCGAACTGTGCCGGGTCCAGCGGCGCGGGCACCTCGTTGAGGTGCTGGTACATCAGCACCGGCGTCGAGTCCCCGCCGAACGGCCGTGCCCCGGTGAAGAGTTCGACCAGGACGCAGCCCAGCGCGTACAGGTCGGCCCGCCCGTCCACCCGGCCGCCGGTCCACCGCTCGGGCGCCATGTACGCCGGGCTGCCGACGATCGTCCCGGTGGTGGTCAGCCCGCCCGCGCCGGTGTCCAGCTGGGCGATGCCGAAGTCCAGCACCTTCAGGTGCCCGGCGTCGGTGATCATCACGTTGTCCGGCTTGATGTCCCGGTGCACCATGCCCGCGTCGTGCGCGGCCGCCAGCGCGCCGCTGATCTGCCGCCCCCAGCGCAGGCTGAGCCCGGGCTCGGGCACCCCCGCCTCCAGCACCTCGGTGAGGGTGCGGCCGGTGAGCAGCTCCATCACCAGGTAGGTGACCTCCTCGCCGCCGAGCTCGCACTGCCCGAGGTCGTGCACCGTGACGATGTGCGGGTGCGAGAGGTTGCCGGCCGCGCCGGCCTCCCGGACGAACCGCAGCGCGGCCTTCGCCCGGTCGCCGCCGTGGTGCCCGATGACCTTGACCGCCACCGGCCGCCCCATCCGGGTGTCCTCGGCCCGCCACACCACCCCGAACCCGCCCTGCCCGAGCTTCTCCACCAGCTCGTACCGGCCGTCCAGGACGTCCCCGACTCGCACGCGCGCTCCCCTCCCGCCATGACGCCCAGACTCTACCGACGCCGGCCGCCGCCCTTCGCCCCGCCGTCGCCCCTCCCCGCCCACCCCCTCCCCCGGCCCCCGGCCAGGTGGAAGGATGGAATCGAACCCCCGCACGAAGGCGGCGGTACGCACCAGCAGAGCCCGAGGAGAGCGGCCATGGCCAAGCAGGCCCCGCAGAGCGACCCGGCGCAGGACGCCCCCGAGGTGTCCGCGCCCCAGCACGCCGCCGCCGGGCTGCCCGCCGTCGGCCACAGCCTGCGGATGGCCGCCGAGCAGATGGGCGCCCGCCGCACCCTGGCCACCCTGCTCAAGGTCAACCAGCAGGACGGCTTCGACTGCCCCGGCTGCGCCTGGCCGGAGCCGGACAAGCCGCACACCGCCGAGTTCTGCGAGAACGGCGCCAAGGCCGTCGCCGAGGAGGCCACCGAGCGCCGCGTCCGCGCCGAGTTCTTCGCCGCCCACCCGGTCGCCGACCTGGCCGAGCGCTCCGGCTACTGGCTGGGCCAGCAGGGCCGGCTCACCCAGCCGATGCTGCTGGACGAGGGCGCCACCCACTACACGCCGGTCTCCTGGGACGACGCCTTCGCGCTCGTCGCCGAGGAGCTGAAGGCCCTGGACACCCCGGACGGCGCCGCCTTCTACACCTCCGGCCGGACCAGCAACGAGGCCGCCTTCGCGTACCAGCTGTTCGCCCGCCGGCTCGGCACCAACAACCTGCCGGACTGCTCCAACATGTGCCACGAGTCCTCCGGCTCGGCGCTCACCGAGACGCTCGGCGTCGGCAAGGGCAGCGTCAGCCTGAAGGACCTCTACCAGGCCGACCTGATCATCGTGGCCGGCCAGAACCCGGGCACCAACCACCCCCGGATGCTCTCCGCGCTGGAGCGCGCCAAGCGGGCGGGCGCCACGATCGTCAGCGTCAACCCGCTGCCGGAGGCCGGCCTGGAGCGGTTCAAGAACCCGCAGCACGCGCGCGGCCTGGTCGGCCACGGCACCAAGCTGACCGACCTCTTCCTGCAGATCCGCCTCGGCGGGGACCTCGCGCTGTTCCGCGCGCTGAACCGGATCGTCCTGGAGCAGGACGGCGTCGACCGCGACTTCGTCGCCGAACACTGCTACGGCTTCGAGGAGTTCGAGGCCCAGGCGCGGCGGACCGACCGCGCCGAGGTGCTCGCCGCGACCGGCCTGCCCTGGGAGCAGATCGAGGAGCTCGGCCGGCTGGTACTGAAGTCCGAGAAGATCATCGTCTGCTGGGCGATGGGCCTCACCCAGCACAAGCACGCCGTGCCGACCATCCGCGAGGTGGTCAACTTCCTGCTGCTGCGCGGCAACGTCGGCCGCCCCGGCGCCGGGGTCTGCCCGGTGCGCGGGCACAGCAACGTCCAGGGCGACCGGACGATGGGCATCTTCGAGCGCCCCGGCGACGCCTTCCTGGACGCCCTGGGCCGGGAGTTCGGCTTCGAGCCGCCGCGCGAGCACGGCCTCGACTCGGTGGACACCATCCGCGCCATGCGCGACGGCCGGATCGGGGTCTTCTTCGCGATGGGCGGCAACTTCGTCGCGGCCACCCCGGACACCGAGGTCACCGAGGCCGCGATGCGCAACTGCCGGCTGACCGTCCACGTCTCCACCAAGCTCAACCGCTCGCACGTGGTCACCGGCGCCCGCGCCCTGATCCTGCCCACCCTCGGCCGCACCGACCGGGACGTCAGCGCACGCGGCGCCCAGTTCGTCAGCGTCGAGGACTCGATGGGCCAGGTGCACGCCTCGCGCGGCGGCCTGCGCCCGCCCGCCCCCGGCCTGCTCTCCGAGACCGCGATCGTCTGCCGGCTGGCCCGCACCGTGCTCGGGCCGCGGGACACCGTGCCGTGGGAGGACTTCGCCACCGACTACGACACCCTGCGGGACCGGATCGCCCGCGTCGTCCCGGGCTTCGAGGACTTCAACGAGAAGGTCCGCCGCCCCGGCGGCTTCACCCTGCCGCACGGCCCCCGGGACACCCGCACCTTCCCGACCGCGACCGGGAAGGCCAACTTCTCCGTCAACCCGCTGACCGCCCCCGAGGTCCCGCCGGGCCGGCTGCTGCTCCAGACCCTGCGCTCGCACGACCAGTACAACACCACGATCTACGGCCTCGACGACCGCTACCGCGGCATCAAGGGCGGCCGCCGGGTGGTCCTGGTCAACCCCGCGGACGCCGAGGAGCTGGGGCTGACCGACGGCGGGTACGTCGACCTGGTCGGCGAGTGGAGCGACGGGGTGGAGCGCCGCGCCCCGCACTTCCGGGTCGTCCACTACCCCGTCGCCCGCGGCGGCGCGGCGGCCTACTACCCCGAGACCAACGTGCTGGTGCCGCTGGACTCCACCGCCGACATCAGCAACACCCCGACCTCCAAGGCGGTCGTGATCCGCTTCGCCCCCGACAGCGGCGCGTAACCCCGAGCACCGCGAAGGCCGCCCCGCGTCCGGTGACGTGGGGCGGCCTCCTCGTGGCCTGATCGGCGCGTCAGTGCGTCGGGGTGCCCAGCGGCAGCGTCGCCGTCGCACTGCCCGCGGCCGTGGCGGTCGCCGAACCGGTGCCGCTCGGGCTCCCCGTCGGGGTGCCCGTCCCGGTCGGGGTGGGCGTGCCGGTCCCGCTCGGGGTGCCCGGCCCGGTCGGCGTCCCGGTCGGGGTCGTGGTCGGGGTCGTGGTCGGCGTGCCGCCGGTCGGCGTCCCCGGGTCGGTCGGCGTACCGGTCCCGCCCGGCGTGCTCGGCGTGCCCGGGTCGGTCGGCGTGCCCGGCACGGCCGGCGGCGTCACCGTGCCGCCCGTGGCCGGCGGGGCCGGCACCTGGTTGGCCGGGCTCGGCGCGATCGGCGTCACGGAGTCCCAGTTCGCCGGGAGGTCGGGCACCTTCCAGGCGCCGCCGGCCTCGTCCGCCGCACCGGTCGGGTCCGGACGGACGGCGCCGAGGATCGGCATCGAGCCGATCGGCGAGATCTTGATGAACGCCCCGGGCCGCGGCGCCTGCACGATCAGCCCGCCGCCGATGTACATCCCGATGTGCGAGGCGTCCTGGAAGTACACCACCAAGTCGCCGGGCCGCAGCTGGTTGAGCGCCACGTGCGGCAGCTGCGCCCACTGCTCCTGGCTGGTGCGCGGGATCGGCCGGCCGGCGTGCAGCCAGGCCTGCGAGGTGAGGCCCGAGCAGTCGTAGGCGTCCGGGCCGGTGCCGCCCCACAGGTACGGCTTGCCCACCTGCGCCAGCGCGAAGGCGATGGCCCCGCGCCCCTGCTGGGAGGGCGTGCGCTCGCCCTTGCCGAGCGCCCCGGAGGCGAGGAACGCGAGCTGCGCCTCGTCCGCCTTGGCCTTCTCCAGCTGCTCCAGCTCGGCCCGCTGGGCGCCGGTCAGGGTGGCGACCGTCTGCTCGACGGCGGCCAGGTCGGAGGCGGCCTTGGCCTTGGCCGCGTCCTGCTGGGCGACCAGCGCCTGGGAGGTCTTCAGCGCCTCCTCGGTCTGCTTCTTCAGCCCGTCCAGCGCGTCCCGGTCGCTCTTCAGCTTGTCCAGGAACTCCGACTGCGAGCGGCTGGCCGAGGCGAGCAGCTCGGCGATGACGACCGCCTCGTACGGGTCCTTGGAGAGCAGCAGCTCGGCGTAGGCCGAGGCGGACCCGTTGCGGTACTGCGCGGCGGCGAGCTGGGAGGCGATGTCGGTGCCGGCGTCGACCTGCTTCTGCTGGCGGTCCTGCCGGCCCTGGAGGTCGGTGAGCGAGGTCTGCTGCTCCGCCGCCTTGGCGACGGCGCCGTTGTACTGCTCGGTGGCGGCCTCGGCACTCTGGTACAGCGCGTGCAGCCGGTCGAGCAGCGGGCCGAGGGTGGCCTTGGCGTCGGCGAGCGGGTCCGCGCCGGCGACGACCTGCCCGGCTCCCGGGTCGGGTGCGGCCCAGGCGGCCGCCGCGCCGACCGGCAGCGCGAGCGCCGCGGCCGCGAGGACGGCTCCGCAGCGCAGTGCCGCCCGTACCCAGGGCCGTACGCGTGCCGTCTCCGCTCTCTGTCCCGCCCCGCCCATGACTGGTCCTCCCCGCCGCGCACTGCCCCTGTCCCGGCTTCCCGGATCCCGCAGATCCTCCCACGGGTTACTCACCGGAAACAGGGCGCATGCGGACTGGGAGGTTAATTCTCGATTGACCTGTGAGACAGCTCTCAGCAAACCGGGTCGAACCGGCGCGTTCTTCGCTAATGTCCTGCTCAGCGCGCCGTATGTCACCCCGACGAAACCCAGTGGTCACTGCGAGTCAACCATTGGAACCACGATTCCCGACCCAGTTCACCTTCCGTTTACCAAGCAGACCTACGGTCGCGACGTCACCAACGTCCGTGCGACAACTACGACGATTGTTTGGGTATGGAACACATCTCGTTCCTGGTAGCCGTTGTGATCATCACGGCGCTCGCCTTCGACTTCACCAACGGGTTCCACGACACCGCCAACGCGGCCGCCACCGCGATCGCGACCGGGGCCCTTCGTCCGAAGGTCGCGGTCACCATCGCGGCCCTGCTCAACTTCGCGGGCGCGTTCCTGTCCGTGAAGGTCGCCACCACCATCTCCGGCGGCATCGTCAACGAGAAGGCCGGCGTCCATCCCGAGATCATCTTCGCCGCCCTGGCCGGCGCGATCCTCTGGAACCTGCTGACCTGGCTGCGCGGCCTGCCGTCCAGCTCCTCGCACGCCCTGTACGGCGGCCTGATCGGCGCCACGATCGTCGGCGTCGGCACGAGCGGCGTCAACTTCGACACCGTGGTCACCAAGATCCTCATCCCGGCCGTCGCGTCCCCCTTCGTCGCCGGACTGGCCTCCTGGGGCGCCACCAAGCTGGCCTACGCGATCACCCGCAAGGGCAACACCGCGACCACCGAGAAGGGCTTCAAGACCGGCCAGGTCTTCTCCTCCTCGCTGATCTCGCTCGCGCACGGCACCAACGACGCCCAGAAGACGATGGGCATCATCACCCTGACCCTGGTCTCGGTCGGCGCCCTGCCGCACGGCGCGCTGCCCCCCACCTGGGTGATCGTCTCCGCCGGCGCGGCGATCGCGCTCGGCACCTACATGGGCGGCTGGCGGATCATCCGCTCGATGGGCAAGGGCCTGGCGGACATCCGCCCGCCGCAGGGCTTCGCCTCCGAGTCGGCCGCCGCGACCGTCATCCTGACCTCCTCGCACATGGGCTTCGGCCTCTCCACCACCCAGGTCTGCTCCGGCGGCATCATGGGCGCCGGCCTCGGCGGCCCGAAGGGCGAGCTGCGCTGGAGCCTGGTCCGCCGCATGGTCTACACCTGGGGCCTGACCCTGCCGGCCGCCGCGGTGGTCTCCGGCGGCGCCGCCCTGCTGGCCGAGCAGGGCAGCTGGGGCGTCGCCCTGGTCGGCGTCGTGCTGGTGGCCGGCGCGGCCGCGATGTGGGTGATCTCCCGCCGCCAGCCGGTCGGCGCGGACAACGTCAACGACGTCGACGTCACCCCGGTCGAGGTCGCACCGGCCGGTACCGCGAACACCCCCACCCCCGCCTCGACCACCGTCGCGGCCTGAGCGCCACCGGCTGAGGAGCACTCACCATGCACATCAAGTGGAACGCCCTGGCCCAGACCGCCGGTCTCAGCTTCGGCATCACCGTCGCCGTGGTCGCCGTCTTCGCGCTCGGCATCCTGGCGCTGTCCCGCCGCGAGGCCGCGGTGAGCGCCGCCGGTACGGGCGAGGGCACCGCCGGGGCCGCGGGCGGCGGGCGGCTGGCCCTGGCCGGCGCGTACGTCTGCTTCGCCCTGTGCGGCGGGGTCGTCCTCTACGGGCTGTCCCTGATCGCCGGCCACTAGCCACCGCACGCGCCGCGCACGACGGAACGGGCCGGGGAGTGTCTCCACGCTCCCCGGCCCGTTCGCGCATCCCTGCCCGCGGTCGGTCCCGCCGGCCGGTCAGCCCTCCTGGGTGGTCCTCAGCACGGTCTCCCGGATGAAGAGGACGGTGACGAAGGCCAGCGCCGCGAACGGGGCGGCCCACAGGAAGACGGTGCCGACGCCGTGGCCGAAGGCGTCCGTCACCAGCGGCACGATCGGGGCCGGCAGCTTGGCCAGGTCCGGGATGCCGCCGCCGGTCGCCGCGGGCGAGGCCGGGACGTGCGCCGCGGCCAGGTTCTCGGCCAGGTAGTGGCCGACCTTGTTGGTCATCAGCGCGCCGAGCGCGGAGACGCCCATCGCGCCGCCCATGGTGCGGAAGAAGGTGACCACCGAGCTGGCCGCGCCGAGCTCGTGCCGGGGCACCGTGTTCTGCACCGCGAGCACCAGGTTCTGGCTGGTCAGGCCGAGGCCGACGCCGGTGATCGCCATGTAGAGGGAGAGCAGCGCGTAGTTCGTGTCGGCCCGGGCGGTGCCCAGCAGGCCGAAGCCGATGGCGAGCAGCGCGGTGCCGGAGACCAGGTAGGCCTTCCACTTGCCGTACTTGGTGATCAGCCGGCCGGCCACCGCGGAGGAGACCGCCAGGCCGAGGATCATCGGCAGGGTCATCAGGCCGGCCATGGTCGGGGACTTGGCGCGGGCCAGCTGGAAGTACTGGCTGAGGAAGGTGGTCGCGCCGTACATCCCGACGCCGACCAGCACGCTGGCGATGGCGGCCAGGGTGACGGTGCGGTACTTGAAGAGGCTCGGCGGGATGATCGGCTCGGCGGCGCGGCGCTCGATCACGACGGCCAGGACGCCCAGCACCAGGCCGCCGCCGACCATGGCCGCGGTCTGCCAGGACAGCCAGGCGTAGTTCTTGCCGGCCAGGGTGATCCAGATCATCAGCAGGCTGACCGAGGCGGTGATGACCAGCGCGCCCAGGTAGTCGATCTTCGCCTTGCGCTTGACCAGCGGCAGCTTGAGGGTGCGCTGCACCACCAGGATCGCGACCAGCGCGAACGGGATGCCGACGTAGAAGCACCAGCGCCAGCCCAGCCAGGAGGTGTCCACGATGACGCCGCCGATCAGCGGCCCGCCGATGGTGGCGAGCGCGAAGACCGCGCCGAAGTAGCCGCTGTACCGGCCGCGCTCGCGCGGCGGGACCATCGCGGCCAGGCAGATCTGGCCGAGCGCCACGACACCGCCGGCGCCGACGCCCTGGAGCGCGCGGCAGGCGATCAGCTCGCCGGTGTTCTGCGAGAGGCCGGCCAGCGCCGAGGTGCCGATGTAGATCAGCAGGGCGATCTGGAGCAGCAGCTTCTTGCTGACGAGGTCGGAGAGCTTGCCCCAGATCGGGGTGGAGGCGGTGAGGGTGAGCAGGGCCGCGGTGATCACCCAGGTGTACGCGGACTGGCCGCCGTGCAGGTCGGCCAGGATGTGCGGCAGGGCGTTGGAGACGACGGTCGAGGAGAGCACGGCCACGAACAGGCCGAGCAGCAGGCCGGAGAGCGCCTCCATCACCTGCCGGTGCGTCATCTGGGGACTGTCGGCCGCGGCGGCGGTTCCGCTCGCGGCCTCGGTGGTCACGGTCATCTGGGTCCTTCGGCGGGCGGGCGGGATGCGCGGATCATGAAATTTCGTTGCCGTAAGCAACCATAAAACGAGATGGTTGAATAAGGCAACTTTCTTCAAGGGCAAGTAAAACCCGCAGCTACGGGCCCTGTCGCACCGCCGGGGACCGCCCGATCAGTCGGCCGCCGACTCCCCCAGCACGTCGTTGAAGCGGTGCAGCAGCTCCGCGAAACGGGTCACGTCCTCCGGCGACCAGCCGCCCATCACCTCGCGCACCCGCCGCATCCGGACGCCCTGCGCGGCCAGGTAGCGCCGCCGCCCGTCCTCGGTGAGCGAGACCAGCGCGGCCCGGCGGTCCAGCGGGTCCGTCTCCCGGGCCACCAGGCCCAGCTCCTCCAGCGTCCGGACCTGCCGGCTCACCGTCGCCTTGCCGACCGAGAAGTGCGCGCCGACGTCGGTCACCCGCACCGGCCCGGCCTGCTCGATGTAGCCGAGCAGGCTGTACGCCATCCCCTCCAGCCCGGGGTGCACCCGCCGTGAGAGTTCCGCCACTCTGGCCCGGCCCCGTCGGAACATCAGCGCGACCTCGCGCTCCACCGCCACCAGGGATTCCTCGTCACTCACCGCGCCAGTATCGCGCAGCGACGCCGGCGGCGGCCCGGCGCGGCCGGTGCGACAAGCCAACTACTTCATGGTATGAAGTATCGGTTCTGGAAGTACCGTTTTTCCCCATTACACGAGGAGATGTGGATGGCAGCCCCGGGGCAGGGTTTCATCGCCGAACTGAAGAGCGCGGTCACCCCGCGCGCGGCACTGCTCGTGATCGGCGTGCTGCTGCTCCAGCTCGGCTTCATCACCTCCTACATCGGGGCGCTGCACAAGCCCGCCCCGCAGAACCTCTCCATCGCGGTGGTCGCCCCGCCGCAGGTCGCCCCCAAGCTGGTCGGCGCGCTGGAGTCGGTGCCGAACGACGCCGTCCGCGCCAGCACCGCGCCGGACGCCGAGACGGCGACCCAGCTGATCAAGGACCAGAAGCTCTACGCCGCACTGGTCGTGGACCCGACCTCCACCCAGGACACCCTGCTGGTCGGCAGCGCCCGCGGCACCTCCGCCGCCAAGGCCGCCGAGTCCATCACCACCGCGATCGACCAGTCCCAGGGCCGTACGGTCAAGGTCCACGACGTGGTGCCGCTCGCCAAGGGCGACACCAACGGCCTCTCCGCCTTCTACCTGGTGATCGGCTGGTGCGTCGGCGGCTACCTGGTCGCCTCGATCCTGGGCATCAGCGCGGGCTCCAAGCCGGCCAACACCCACCGCCTGCTGATCCGCCTCGGCGTCCTCGCGGTGTACTCGGTCGGCGCCGGCGTCCTCGGCACGGTGATCGCCGGGCCGGTGCTGGACGCCCTGCCGGGCTCGGTCCTCGGACTGAGCGCCATCGGCGCCCTGGTGGTGTTCACGGTCGGCGCGTTCACCATGGCGCTGCAGTGCCTGTTCGACATCCTCGGGATCGGCGTCGCGGTGCTGATCTTCGTGGTGCTCGGCAACCCGAGCGCGGGCGGGGTCTACCCGGCGCCGATGACGCCGCCGTTCTGGCGGGCGATCGGCTCCTGGATCCCCAACGGCGCCGGTACCACCGCCACCAAGTCGGTCGCCTACTTCGGCTCCACCAACCTGGGGCTGCCGATCCTGGTCATGGTGGTCTGGGCGCTGATCGGCATCGGCGTCGCCCTGCTGGCCGTGCTGCGCGGCCCGCGCTCCGGCGGCCGCGAACTGGCCGCCACCGAGAGCTGAGCCCCGCACTCCTCCCGCTCGTCACCGAGCCCCCGGCCGCCACGGCCGGGGGCTCGGCCGCGTTGCCGCCGGGCCCCGCCGCTACCCGACCGGGCCCGGGTCGGCCACGACGGCCCGGACGACCCGCACCGCCGCGCCCAGCAGCGGGCCCCGGCGGCCCAGCCGGGAGACCGTCAGCCGCTCCTCCGACCAGGGCCGCACCGTCACCCGGGCGGCCAGCTCGGCCCGCATAGCGGGCAGCAGCCAGGGCGCCAGCCGGGCGTAGCCGCCGCCCAGCACCACCTCGGCCGGGTCCAGCAGGTTGACCGCGCCGGCGGCCGCGGTGCCGAGCGCCGTACCGGCCCCGGCCAACGCCGCGCGGGCGGCCGCGTCCCCGGCCCCGGCGCGGTCGGCGAGCAGGGCCACCCAGTCGCCGCGGGCCCCGGTCAGGCCGGCCGCCCGCAGCACCGCCGCCTCGCCCGCGTACTGCTCCAGGCAGCCGTGCGCCCCGCAGGCGCAGCGGGGCCCGTCGGGGTGGACCGGCACGTGGCCGAACTCCCCGGCGAAGCCGCCCGCCCCGCGCAGCAGCCGGCCGCCGACCACGATCGCCGCGCCGACCCCGGCCTCGGCGGAGACGTACAGGAAGTCCTCCGGGCCCTCGCCCAGCCAGCGCTCGGCCAGTCCGCCGAGGTTGGCCTCGTTGTCCGCCTCGATCGGCAGGTCGGCCAGGCCGCCCCCGGCCGTCCGCAGCGCGGGGCGCAGGGCGGCGGCCAGCGGGACGTCCTGCCAGCCCAGGTTGGCGGCCCGCTGGAGCATCCCGCCGGAGCCGCCGACCAGCCCGGGCACGGCCAGGGTGAGGGCGGCCGGGCGCAGCCCCGACTCGGCGACGGCCTCGTGCAGCAGGTGGGCGAGGTCGGCCATCACGGCGGCGGGCTCGCGGCCGTGGTTGGAGACCTCCCGGCGCCGCCAGCCGCGGACCTCCCCGCGCAGGTCGACCACGCAGGCGCCCAGGTGCCGCACGCCGATCTCGGCGCCGAGGCCGCCGGGCCCGGCCGGGTTGAGGCCGAGGGCGGTGCCGGGGCGGCCGACCTTGCCGCTGGGCGCGGCGGGGCCCTCCTCGACCACCAGGCCGGCGGCGATCAGCTGTTCGGCCAGCGAGGAGACGGCGGCCCTGGTCAGCCCCGTCCTGGCGGCCACCTCGGCGCGCGAGCGCGGCCCGCTCGCGATCGTCCCGAGCACCAGGGCCAGGTTGGCCCGGCGCATCCCCTGCTGGCTGGCGGGCCCGGTCCGGGCGGGGTCGGACTCGTGCACAAGGCTCACCTCGCCCCTTTTACGTCCTTACGGCACATCCCGTGGCATCTCGGGTGCAGCGTAGCCGGGTTCCGGGGGCACCGTCGTCGGCACCGGGACGGGCTCGGCCGGGGCCGTCCCGGCGGGCGGGAAGACCCACCGCCGGATCGCCCAGTAGCGGAACAGCATCGCCACGAAGGTGCCGACGACCATCCCGCTGAGGAAGTCCGCGACCTCCTGCCGGAGCGGGTCGACGTACGGCTCGCGCAGGTCCAGGAGGTACCGGGAGACCGCCAGCGGCACGTCGTTGACGGCGATCGCCACCGCGCTGACCAGGACGAACGCCAGCACCTCGCGCCGCCTGCCGTCGGCCCGCAGGGCCCGGAAGGCCCAGCGGCGGTTCAGCACGTACGAGACGACGGTGCCGATCACCGTCGCGACGGTCAGCGCGACCACCGGCTTGTGCTCCAGCACGGTGAACTTGAGCTCGAAGTCGATCACCGTGGTGAGCGCGAAGCAGCCGCTCCCGACCAGCAGGAACTTCACCAGCCGGCGGTGCCGCACCAGGAACGGGCGCAGCCGCGCGGGCACCCGGGCCAGGGCCCGCTGCGTGGGGGACGGCATCTCCGCAGTCTCGCACGCGGGGGTGCCGTCGGCCCCGCAGACCGCCGCGGCCCCGCGGGGCGCCGACGGGCCGCCCGGACCGCCGCTCGGGCGGCCGCGGCGGCCGGGCGGCGGCCGGGGCGAGCCGGTCAGGCGGCGACCAGCACCGCGGCCCCGGCCGGCTCCAGCGCCAGCTCCAGCACCTCCCGGACGTCCGCCACCGGGTGGACGGTGAGCCGCTCCAGCACCTCGGCCGGGACGTCGTCCAGGTCTGCCTCGTTGCGCCTGGGGATGATCACCGTGGTGACCCCGGCCCGGTCGGCGGCGAGCAGCTTCTGCTTCACCCCGCCGATCGGCAGCACCCGCCCGGTCAGCGACACCTCGCCGGTCATCGCCACGTCGGTGCGCACCTTGCGCCCGGAGAGCAGCGAGGCCAGCGCCGTGGTCATGGTGATGCCGGCGCTCGGCCCGTCCTTGGGGATGGCCCCGGCCGGGATGTGCAGGTGCACGCCGCGGTCGCGCAGCGAGGTGACCGGCAGCTCCAGCTCGGCGCCGCGCGAGCGCAGGTAGGAGAGCGCGATGTGCGCGGACTCCTTCATCACGTCGCCCAGCTGCCCGGTGAGGGTCAGCCCGGTGCCGCCGGTCTCGGCGTCGGCCAGCGAGGCCTCGATGTAGAGGACGTCGCCGCCGGCGCCGGTCACCGCGAGGCCGGTGGCCACGCCGGGGACGGCGGTACGGCGCTCGGCCGGCTCCTGGGCGGACTCCGGCACGTGGTGCGGCCGGCCGATCAGGGCGCGCAGGTCCTCGGCGCCGACCGCGGCGGGCAGCTCGCGCTCGCCCAGCTCTGCCTGTGCGGCGATCTTGCGCAGCACCCGGGCGATCGAGCGCTCCAGGGTGCGGACGCCCGCCTCCCGGGTGTACTCCCCGGCGAGCCTGCGCAGCGCCGGCTCGTCCACGGTGACCTGCCCGCCGCCCAGACCGGCCTTCTCCAGCTGGCGCGGGAGCAGGTGGTCGCGGGCGATGACGACCTTCTCGTCCTCGGTGTAGCCGTCCAGCCGGACCAGCTCCATCCGGTCGAGCAGCGGCCCGGGGATGGACTCCAGCACGTTGGCGGTGGCGAGGAAGACGACGTCGGAGAGGTCGAGCTCGACCTCCAGGTAGTGGTCCCGGAAGGTGTGGTTCTGCGCCGGGTCCAGCACCTCCAGCAGGGCGGCGGCCGGGTCGCCCCGGTAGTCGGAGCCGACCTTGTCGATCTCGTCGAGCAGGACGACCGGGTTCATCGAGCCGGCCTCCTTGATCGCCCGCACCAGCCGGCCGGGCAGCGCGCCGACGTAGGTGCGCCGGTGGCCGCGGATCTCCGCCTCGTCCCGGACGCCGCCGAGCGCGACCCGGACGAACTTCCGGCCCATGGCGCGGGCCACCGATTCTCCGAGCGAGGTCTTTCCCGTTCCGGGCGGCCCGACCAGGGCCAGCACCGCTCCCCCGCGGCGGCCGCCGATCAGCCCGAGCCCCTGGTCGGCCCGGCGCTTGCGGACGGCCAGGTACTCGACGATCCGCTCCTTCACGTCGGCCAGGCCGGCGTGGTCGGCGTCCAGCACCGCGCGGGCGCCGGCGATGTCGTACGCGTCCTCGGTGCGCTCGTTCCAGGGCAGCTCCAGGACGGTGTCCAGCCAGGTGCGGATCCAGGAGCCCTCGGGCGACTGGTCGGAGGAGCGCTCCAGCTTGTCGACCTCCTTGAGCGCGGCCTCGCGGACCTTCTCCGGCAGGTCGGCGGCCTCGACCCGGGCGCGGTAGTCGCCCTCCTCGTCGGCCGGGTCGCCGTTCAGCTCGGCCAGCTCCTTGCGGACGGCCTCCAGCTGGCGGCGGAGCAGGAACTCCTTCTGCTGCTTGGCCACGCCCTCCTCGACGTCCTTGCGGATGGTGTCGTTGACCTCCTCCTCGGCGAGGTGGTCGCGCAGCAGGGCGAGCGCGTACTCCAGGCGGGCGACCTGGTCGGCCTCCAGCAGCACCTTGAGCTTCTGCTCGGCGGTGGCGAAGGGCGCGTAGCCGATGTTGTCGGCGAGCTCGCCGACGCCCTCGATCTGCGCCACCCGGTCGACGATCTGCCAGGCGCCGCGCCTGCGCAGCCACTGGGTGGACAGCGCCTTGTACTCCTTGACCAGCTCGGCGGCCCGGCCGGCCACCGGGGTGCCCACCGAGGACTCCGTGAACAGCGTGGTCTCCACCCAGAGGGCGGCGCCGGGGCCGGTGGTGCCGACCCCGATCCGGACCCGGCGCACGGCGCGCACCAGCGCGGCCGGCTCCCCGTCGGCCAGCCGGCCGACCTGCTCCACGGTGGCCAGCGTGCCGGCCGCCGCGTACGAGCCGTCCACCCGCGGGACCAGCAGGACCTGCGGCTTGCCGGCGCCGGTGGCGGCGGCCCGGGCGGCCTCGACGGCGGCGCGCACCTCGGTGTCCTTCAGGTCCAGCGGGACGACCATGCCCGGCAGGACGACCTCGTCGTCGAGCGGCAGCACGGGCAGGGTGAGCGGTGTGGACGTCGATGCCATGATCTCTCCCCAGTCAGTGAACTTGAGTCGACCTGACTAAGGCTTCACGGGCGCCGGATGTTCCCGGCCCCCTGTTCGCCATGAGCGAACAGGAATCGGCGGGGAAAGCGCGGCACCCGACTTCGTCAAAAGAGCACCGGACACGCCTCGAAAAGTCCCGACGGGGAGCCCCGCGAGTCCGGGGAGGTCCGACCGGGCGACGGCGTAGACGCGCCTAACGCACAGGCGTCAGCGCGCCGCACGCACCCGCGCGGGCGCACCGCCCGCGGCCGTCGCGGCGGCCGGGCGCGGCCGGGGCGGGCGCCGCTCGGCCCGGCGCAGCCAGCGCCACAGCGCGACCCCGGTCAGCACCGCGGCCGGGTGCCCCACCCCGGTGATCACGTCCTTGTCGGTGGCGATCTGCTCGGCGATCATCAGCCCGGCGCCGCCCAGCGCGAGCAGCCGCCCGCGCCAGGAGAGCAGCCCGGCCACCGCGCCCAGGCAGGCGAGCACGCCGTAGCTGACCCCGATGTCCAGGTAGTCCATCGCCTCGGGCGCCATCCGCCCGGTCTCCACCGCGGTGATCACCACCCCCTGGGAGAGCAGCGTCGCCGCGACATGCCCGGCCGCGAACACCGCCGCGGCCCGGGCCGGGCCGACCCTGCGCTCCAGCGGGGCGAGGGTGAGGGCGAATCCCCACAGGTACGGCATCCACACCTCGCCGGCCACCCAGAACCCGCTCAGCACAAGGGCGCGCAAAGGATGCTGGAGCAGGTTGTGGCCGTCCGAACTGGAGGCCTCCTGCAGACGCTGGACGAGTTCCGGATCGGCGAGCCTGGCGAAGGTCGTGGTGGCTCCCACGACGGCGAGGTACCCGAGCGTGAAGGGCGTTCTCCGGGGCGTCGGCACCCGTTCCAGCAGCCATTCCAGGACGCCGGTGCGCAGCCCGAGGCGGAGCATTCCGTACGGCGCCCCCGCACTCCCGTACCCGTCGGCACCCCGCCCGAGTCCCGCCATGCCGCCTCCGCTCCACGCCGCAGCCACCGGCTCCCCGCCGGATGCCCAACGTACCGGCGCGCGCCGCGGATTCCGCCCGGCCGGGCGCTCACGTGGCCACGGTACGTCGAGGTTCTGAGAGGCACCTGAAAGAAGCCCGTGAAGACCGTCGCCGTAGCGGACCGCCGGATTCCCGACATTGGTCCAGACCTTCTCCCCATAAACGGGGCACCAGGGCCTCTGACCGGCGACTTGGCGTCAACTGCACTGCATACGTACCGTTACGCAGAGAAAATTCGACGGGTAAGGTATCGGCCCGTGCCCACTCGTGCAGTGGGTCCGAGGGCGGCCCGACAGCCGGCCCACGGGCCGGAAACGTCCGGTCCACCTGCCGGGAAGCATCCGCTGTCCGTACGCTGCGAAGTGCGCGGGAGAAGTGGGCGGCCGACCATCCGTCCTCGGCTCCCGATCGCGCGACGGGACGGCGGACCCGGCACAGTCCACGACGGAACAAGACTACGAGCGGAGCCCCGCCATCCCCACAGGTGGCCGGCCCGCAGCCCTGGGGGCGGTGGCGTGACCGTGACAGAGATTCAGCAGGACAACCACAACGCCGGCGGCACTGTGAGCAGCCAGCGCAGAGTCCTGGTGGTGGAGGACGAGCCCACGATCGCCGAGTCGATCGCCGCCCGGCTGGGCGCCGAGGGCTTCAAGGTCGCCGTGGCCCACGACGGCCCCGGCGCGGTCGACGGCTTCCACACCTGGCAGCCGGACCTGGTGGTCCTCGACATCATGCTGCCCGGCTTCGACGGCCTGGAGGTGTGCCGCCGGATCCAGGCCCAGCGCCCGGTGCCGGTGCTGATGCTGACCGCCCGCGACGACGAGACGGACCTGCTGGTCGGCCTCGGCGTCGGCGCGGACGACTACATGACCAAGCCGTTCTCGATGCGCGAACTGGCCGCCCGCGTCAACGTCCTGCTGCGCCGCGTCGAGCGCGCCCAGCAGGCCGCCCGCACGCCCGCGCTGGGCAGCCTGCGGTTCGGCGAGCTGGAGATCGACCACGTGCAGCGCCGGGTCCGGCTGGCCTCGGGCGACGTCCACCTGACGCCGACCGAGTTCGACCTGCTCGCCTGCCTGGCCGCCCAGCCGCGCGCCGTGCTCACCCGCGAGCAGCTGCTGGCCGAGGTCTGGGACTGGACCGACGCCTCCGGCACCCGCACGGTGGACAGCCACGTCAAGGCGCTGCGCCGGAAGATCGGCGCCAGCTGGATCCGCACCGTCCACGGTGTCGGATACGCGCTGGAGGCCCCGCTCTCCTAGGGCCTCCCAGGGCGACGGGCCACCGGGGGGCCCGCAGCCCGGACGACGCCGTGCCACCACGCGGGCCGACACCGCGGGGACCACAAGGAACCGATGACCTTTCCACAGCAACGCAACGGGGAATCCGCCGACACGCGGCCGCAGAACCTGGCCGCCCGTGCCGCCCGCCGGGTCTGGGCCGACATCCGGCCGCTCGACCCGGTCCGCTCGATCAAGGGCAAGCTCACCCTGCTCGTGATCGTCTCCGTGTGCCTGGCCACCGGGATGGTGGTCGTGGCGATCCGGTCCGAGACCCAGATCCGGATCATCATGGTCTTCTCCATGATCGCCTCACTGCTCTTCATGCAGTTCCTCGCGCACGGGCTGACCGCCCCCCTGCGCGAGATGACGGCCGCCGCCCGCGCGATGGCCTCCGGCGACTACAGCCGCCGGGTCGAGGTGAACTCGCGCGACGAGATCGGCGAGCTGGCGGCCGCCTTCAACGCCATGGCCGCCGACCTCCAGGCCGCCGACCGGCACCGCCGCGAGCTGGTCGCCAACGTCTCGCACGAACTGCGCACACCGATCGCCGCGCTGCGCGCCGTCCTGGAGAACGTGGTGGACGGCGTCGTCCAGCCCAATCCGGCCACCCTGGGGGCGGCCCTGGAGCAGACCGAGCGGCTCGGCCGCCTGGTCACCCACCTGCTCGACCTCTCCAAGATCGACGACGGCGTGGTCGCCCTGGACGCCCGCCCCTTCGAGGTGCGCGAGTTCCTGGACGGCGTGCTGCGCGGGGTCACCGTGGACGGCGCGACGGCCGGCGGCGCCTTCTCCCGGCGCGGGGACGTCCGGCTGGCCCTGGAGGTCAGCCCGACCGGCCTGACCGGCGTGGCGGACCCGGAACGGCTCCACCAGGTGGTCGCCAACCTGGTCGACAACGCCTGCAAGCACTCCCCGCCCGGCGGCACCGTGACGGTGCGGGCGAGGCCGGAGGGCGAGGAGGGCGGCCTGCTGCTGGAGGTCGAGGACGAGGGCCCCGGCATCCCGCCGGCCGACCGCTCCCGGGTCTTCGAGCGGTTCAGCCGCAGCGGCACCGCGACCGCCGCCGGACCGGGCTCGGACGGCGGCACCGGACTGGGCCTGGCCATCGCCCGCTGGGCGGTGGACCTGCACGGCGGACGGATCGCGGTGGCCGAGTCCCCGCGCGGCTGCCGGATCGAGGTCCGGCTGCCCGCACGGCGTCAGAGCGACGGTCGGGACATTTGTCACAGATCCGACACAGCGGTCTACGAAGATCGTTAGAGGATTTGGCCGGGTTTTTGTCCGCTTTGGCCCCGGTATGCCCCCTGTTCGGCGCTGATCGGTTCCCCTCAGATACGGCTTTCTAACGCACTTTTTCAGCCAAAGTGCAGGTCAGCACTGTGATCTGGGCGACGCCTGGGCCCCGGGGACTGCGCGATCACTGGTCAGGGGCGTAGCCTTAATCCCCGCTGTCCAAACATCCCAAAAGGAAGCGGAAGAGGGCGGTTGCCGCCGTGTCGCCACAGTCCCCTGAAACCCCCAACAGCTCGGCAAGCTCCACTGGCTTCGGCCCCAATGAGTGGCTCGTCGACGAGATCTACCAGCAGTACCTCCAGGACCCGAACTCGGTCGACCGAGCCTGGTGGGACTTTTTCGCCGACTACAAGCCCGGTACCGAGGTGACCCCAGTGACCCAGGCCGCGACCCAGGCCGGCCCCGCGCCGACCCCTGCCGCTGCCCCCGCGCCCGCCGTCGCAGCCGCTGCTCCGGCCGCGCCCGCCGCCGCTCCGGCTCCGGCCGCTCCGGCGCCGGCCGCCCCGGCTCCGGCTCCGGC
>NZ_JBHUAL010000045.1:0-47517 GCF_042789775.1 Kitasatospora sp. NPDC056800
TTTTTGTTTCTCCCCCCCCGGGCGGGGCGGGGGGCGCCCCCCGGGGGGGGGGGGGGGGCCCCCCCCCCCCGCGGGCGGGGGCCCCCGCCCGCGGCCGGGCGCGCCCCCCCCCCACGGCTGTTCACGAGCCGGCGGTGGCCGCCTCCAGGGTGGTGGCCATCACCGGGCTGGTGAAGGTGTTCGTCGCGTCGCCCGTGGAGGGGTGGTACGAGCCCCACTTGAGGTAGTTGCGGTCGCCGTCCCAGGTGGTGCCCTTGAACGTGCCCGAGCCCGTGGTGAACGTCTGCTTCACGCCGTCGAACCAGAAGTCGATGGTGCCGTCCGTGCGGCCCAGGCGGATCTTCAGCGCGTACGAGTGCCAGGTGTTGTTGGTGGTCTGCGCGGTCCACAGGGAGTGCGCCACGTGGGCGGTGTCCCACTCCTGGAGGCGGACGCGCCCGTTGACGATGTCGATCTCGATCGGGTGGTTGGCGGTGTCGGTGCTCGGCGAGCACTTCAGCTGGAAGACGTACCGGCTGTTGGTGTCCTTGATGTCCACCTTGGACGACCAGCCCAGGTAGAAGGTGTCGCCCTCCTTCAGGTCCGGGCTGAGCGTCTCGCAGCGCTCCTCACCGGCGGCCTGGAAGGCCCGCCACACGCTGCCCTTCACGGAGTCCTTCACCACGCCGAAGTTGTTCGCCGCGCACTGGACGGCCTTGAACGAGGACGGGCCCGTGCTGGTGCTCGGCGTCCACAGGACCTTGCCCGCGGCGGCGGGGCTGCTGGCGGAGGCCTGGCCGCAGGTGAGCGCCAGCGTGGCGAGGGCGGCGGCCGCGGCGGCGGCCTTGCGGCGGTGCGTCAGAACGGACATGCCTCTCCCGGGGGGATGAGTGGCCGATACGAGCGAGCAGTGATTCGACCAGCAAACCGCCCCGCCCGACCAGACGAAACGGCCGACGGAAGGTCCTTTTCGGACACTTCCGCCGGCCGTCCTCCGGGGTGAACCCGGCCCCGCTCCCGTCCGTTACGGGGTGCGCGGTGCCCCGGTTCCCCCGGTGCCCCCGGCGCCCCCGGCGCCTTCCGCGTTCTCGTCGTACGAGGAGGTGCCCTCGTCCAGCAGCGGCTCCTGTGTCTTGAGGTGCGCCGGCGCCAGCGCCCGCAGCGCGTGGTAGCCGGTGATGACGACCAGCGTGCCGAGCGCGATGCCGCTGATGCTGAAGGTGTCGGTGAACTTCAGCGACACGTTGCCGATGCCGATGATGATGCCCGCCGCGGCCGGCACCAGGTTCAGCGGGTTGCGCAGGTCGACCTGGGCCCTGGTCCAGATCTGCGCGCCGAGCAGGCCGATCATGCCGTAGAGGATCACGGTGATGCCGCCGAGCACCCCGCCGGGGATCGCGGCGACGATCGCGCCGAACTTCGGGCACAGGCCGAACAGCAGGGCGAAGCCGGCGGCGCACCAGTAGGCGGCCGTCGAGTAGACCCGGGTGGCGGCCATGACGCCGATGTTCTCCGAGTACGTGGTGTTCGGCGGGCCGCCGACGGCGGTGGAGAGCATGGAGCCGATGCCGTCCGCCGAGATCGCGGTGCCGAGCTTGTCGTCCAGGTTGGAGCCGGTCATCTCGCCGACCGCCTTGACGTGCCCGGCGTTCTCGGCGACCAGCGCGATCACCACGGGCAGCGCCACCAGGATCGCCGACCACTGGAAGGACGGGCCGTGGAAGGTCGGCAGGCCGATCCAGTCCGCCTTGCCGACACCCGACAGGTCCAGGCGCCAGTGGTCGGTCATGTGCCCGCCGCCGTCCACCGAGTGGATCTTCCCGAAGACCCGGTCGAACAGCCAGGAGATCCCGTACCCGAACAGCAGCCCCAGGAAGATCGCCACCCGCGACCAGAAGCCGCGCAGGCACACCACGGCCAGACCGGTGAACAGCATCACCAGCAGCGCCGTCCACTGGTCCTGCGGCCAGTACGTCGAGGCGGTCACCGGGGCGAGGTTGAAGCCGATCAGCATGACCACCGCGCCGGTGACGATCGGCGGCATCGTGGCGTGGATGATCCGCGCCCCGAACCGCTGGACCGCCACCCCGACCAGGAACAGCACCACGCCCACCACGAACACCGCGCCGGTCACCGTCGCGCTGGTGCCGCCCTGCGCCCGGATCACCGCCGCCACGCCCACGAAGGACAGCGAGCAGCCCAGGTAGCTGGGCACCCGGCCCTTGGTGGCCAGCAGGAAGATCACGGTCGCCACGCCGGACATCATGATCGCGAGGTTCGGGTCGAGCCCCATCAGCACGGGCGCCACGAAGCTCGCCCCGAACATCGCCACCACGTGCTGGGCGCCCAGGCCTACCGTGCGGGGCCAGGAGAGCCGTTCGTCGGGACGGACCACCGCCCCCGGCGCGGGCGTACGCCCGTCGCCGTGCAGCTTCCAGCGCACGCCGAGATCCATGGTGTTTCGCTTTCTCTGTACTTCCGAGGAACTGTCCGCACCATTGTGGTGGCCGCCGGGTGCCCTGGCGATCACCCGGCCCGCGCGTGAGCTGCGCGGACGTGTGGTAACAGCCGTCGGAGTCGGTTCCTCCGCTTGGTCCCGGCCCGCCCGGCGCGGGCGGTTCGTCCGGTTCGCCGGGCTCGGCTTCCGAGGGCTCAGCGCGGCCGGCGCTCCCACTCGCTGCCGCCCAGCGGGTAGTCGTAGCCCGGCCGCCCGGTGGCCCCGCTGGTACGGAACGGCGTGTTGCCCGCGGCGACGCGCATCGTGCCCCTGCGCCCGCCGCTGGACCAGTCCAGGGTCAGCTCCCAGCGCACGTCGTGCGCCCGGGTGTGCGCGGTGACGTAGAAGACCTCGGGATCGGACTCGCTGACCTTGCGCGGGAAGGAGCGCTGCCCGCCCCGGGCGGTGACCGTCGGACTGCCGCTGTCCAGGTCGATGTCGAAGGAGGCGCTCTCCACCCCGCCGCCGCAGCCCACCCCCATCGCGTAGTCGTTCCAGGGGAGCGGCGCGCCCTTGGTCACGACCCGTACGTGCAGCGCCTCCAGGACGACCGTGTCCTTCCCGGTGCCCTGGACGGTCAGCGCGACCCGCTGCTCCCCGGAGGCGACGGCGCCGTACGCGGCGGCCCAGCGCGGCGCCTCCGGCTCGTTGGCGGGCGGGCCGACCTGCTGGGGCGGGCTGTCGACGAGGAAGTGCTGGTAGCACGGGTTCTCGTAGACGTAGGGGCGGGTCGCGATCCTCAGCGGCGCCGGGTCGGTGGTGGCGGTGGCGGTGGGCGAGGCGCTCGCGGAGACGCCCGGGCCGGCCTCACCGGCCCCGCCCGGGTCGGAGCTGGTGAGGCCGGAACCGGCCGCGGTGCCGGGAACGGAGTCGGAGGACGAGGGGGAGGCGGAGGGCGCCTGGCCCGCGCCGCCCGGGGAAGTGGACGCGGAGGCGCCCGGCGTCGAGGGCCCGGCACTGCCCGGCTGCCCGGTGTCGGTGGCGGCCGCCTCGGCGGCGCCGGCCGGGCGCTGGTCGGCGGCCGCCTCCGCGCTCCCACCGTTGGCCCCGTTCCCGTGCCCGCCGGAGGGGACGAGGCTGAACGCCACCGCCCCCAGCACGGCCGCCGCGGTGACGGCGGCCAGCAGCACTCGGCGCCGGCCCCGCCCCGGCGCGGGGCCCCCGGACGGCACGCCGACGGCGACCGGCTCGTCCTCCTCGCCGTCCGGCGGCCCGTCCGGCGCCGGTTCGGACGGCGCCGGCTCGGACGGCGCCGGGCCGGACGGCGCCGGGCCGGTGTCCGCCTCCCGTACGGGCTCCGGGACGGGAGCGGGTACGGCCGCAGGTACGGCGGCGGCGGCAGCAGCGGGAGCGGAAGCCCCCGCCTCCTGCCCCGGCCGGGCCCGGCGCGCCCCGTCGGCCAGGATCCAGCGCCGGTGCAGTTCCATCAGCTCCTGCGGCGTCGCCCGGCAGAGCCGCGCCAGGCGGTCCAGCGGCGCGAACTCGGGCGGCACCACGGCGCCGATGCAGTAGCGGTGCAGCGTCGAGGTGCTCAGGTGCAGGCGCTTGGCGAGCGTCCCGTAGCTGAGCCCCGAACGCTCCTTCAGTTCCCCCAGCAGTGCCGCGAGATCGTCCGCCGCCGGGCTCCCCGTCGCGTGCGGCATTCCCATCGTCCAACCCCCATGTCTCATCCCCGTGTTCCAGGGCCCCGGCATCCCCCCTGCTCAGGGCCCCTCCCAGTGTCCCAGCGTCCCTGACCGGCCGTCGACCGTGGCGGCTGGGACGGGCCACCGGGCAGGCTCCGGTCATCCAAGCACCACACCGAACGATCTTCGAAGAGGCCACGCCCACATGCTCGGCATCCGCACCGCCCGCACCTCCCGCACCCGCCTCCTGGCCGCCGTCGCGACCGCCGCGCTCGCCGCGCTCACCCTGACGGCGTGCAACGACGACGCGGGGGACGCGGGCGGCAAGGGGACCTCCGCGAACTCCCCGGCGCCCACCGCCCCGCCCGCCGCGAGCGCCCCCGCCCTGGCGGCCCCCGCCCCGGCCCCCGCACCCGCCACCGGTGCCCCCGCCGCGACCGGCGCCCCGGCCCAGACCGGCTCGCCCGCCTCCGCCAAGCCCTCCGCGAAGGCCCCCGCCGCCCCGAAGCCCCCGAGCCCCGCGGACGGCAAGGCCGTCACCTGCGAGGGTTCCGTCACCAAGACCGTCGCGGCCCCGCTGACCCGCCCGGTCAACCACCTGCTGCTGACCGTCACCAACACCGGCAGCGTCCCCTGCTACCTCTACGGCTACCCGGCCGTGCGCTTCGGCGAGGCCCAGTCGGTGCCGCCGGTCATCGAGGACTCCAAGCCGCAGGCCGTCGTCACGCTCAAGCCCGGCGAGTCCGGCTACGCCTCGGTGAACCTGTCCGCCACCGACGGCAGCGGCGGCCACGGCCACACCGAGACCTCGCTGGCCGTCTACTTCCACGGCCCCTCCGGCAACGAGAGCGTCGGCGCGGGAAGCAACCCTTCGCTGCCCGCCAAGGGTCTGTACATCGACGACTCGCTCAAGGTGGGCTACTGGCAGCAGTCCATGGACGACGCCGTCACCTCGTAGTCCCCGGACCATGCGGGGCGGCGGGGCCGGTGCCCGCCGCCCCGCCGCCCGCGGTGCGCCGCCCCGCCCGTTCGTGGGCGACGCTCCGCGACCGACGGATCGCGTGCTGTCATATGCTTGTCATATACATCTGATCCAAGGGGGGTGCGTGGAGTTCCGACTGCTGGGCTCGGTGGCCGTGGTGGCCGCGGACGGCCGCGAGCTTCCGGCCGGATCGGCCAAGCGCCGCAGCCTGCTGGCCATGCTCCTGCTGAACCCCGGAGCACCGGTCACCGTCGAACGGCTCACCGAGACCCTCTGGGACGAGGAACCGCCCCGGCACTCGCGCACCGTCATCCACAACCACGTCTCCGGGCTGCGCTCCCTGCTCACCGCCCACGACGCCCCCGCCGCCGGCGTCGAACTCGTCACCGACAACGGCGCCTACCGGCTGCGGACACCCGACCAGGCCGTGGACACCGTACGGTTCGACCGCCTGGTGGCCCGCGCCCGCTCCCTGGACGACGACGCCCGGGCCGCCGCCGACCTGCGCGAGGCACTCGCCCTGTGGCGGGGCCCCGCCCTGGCCGGCACCACCGCCGGCCTGCCGCTGCAGTCCGCCGCCCGGGCCCTGGAGGAACGGCGGCTGGCCGCCGTCGAGGACCTGGCCCGCGCCCACGGCCGGCTCGGCGACCACTGCGCGGCCGCCGGCCTGCTGCACACCGAGGCCACCGCCGACCCGCTGCGCGAACCGCTGGTCGCCCACCTCATGCACGCGCTCGGCCGCGCGGGGCGCCGCTCCGAGGCCCTCGACTGGTTCCACCGCACCCGCCGGGCCCTGGCCGAGGAACTCGGCATCGACCCCGGACCGGAACTCACCGACGCCTACGCCCGCCTGCTGCGCACCGACACCCCGCCGAGCCGCCCCGACGCCGCCCCGCGCCCCGCCCTGCCGCCGGGCCGCTCCGACCGGGTGCCGCCCGCCCGCCACCCGAGCGACCAGGAACCGCCGGACCGCCTGGCCTTCGACCGCCCGGCCTTCGACCCCGTGCCGCCCACGCGGGTCCCCACCGTCGGCGGCCTGGCCTCCGTCCCCGACCAGCGGCCCGCACCCGCACCCGTACCCGCGCTCGCACCGGCCACCGCCCGCCCCCCGGCAGCACCCGCCGCCACCGCCGCGCAGCACACCCCCTGGCCCTTCCCCCGCCGCCCGCGCGGCTTCGCCGGCCGGGAGGACGAACTGGCCGCGCTCGACCGGGCCACCGCCGCCCCCGGCGCCGTCGCCCTGCTCACCGGCGGCGCCGGCGTCGGCAAGACCACCCTCGCCCTGTCCTGGGCGCACCGCCGCCACCAGGACTTCCCCGACGGCCGGCTCTTCGTCGACCTGTGCGGCCACAGCCCGCTGCCCGAGCGCGACACCGCCGCCGTCCTGCGCGAACTGCTGCTCGCCCTGGGCCTGCCCGTCGAGCGGATGCCCGCCACCGCCGAGGCGATGGGCGCCCGCTACCGCGAACTGACCGCCGGGCGCCGGATGCTGATCGTCCTGGACAACGCCCGCCGCTCCGACCAGGTGCGCCCGCTGCTGCCCGACGGCGACGACTGCGTCACCCTGGTCACCAGCCGCGACCGGCTCGGCGGCCTGGTCGCCTCCGACGCCGCCCGCCCCGTGCCGCTCGCCGAACTCTCCTCCCCGCAGGCCGTCACCCTGCTCGCCGCGACCCTCGGCCCCGACCTGGTCGCCGCCGAACCCGAGGCCGCCGCCCGCCTGGCCGACCTGTGCGACGGCCTGCCGCTGGCCCTGCGGCTGGCCGCCGCCCGCCTGGCCACCGGCCCGGCCCGCGCGCTGGCCGCCCTCGCCGACGAACTCGCCGACGAGCAGGACCGCCTGGACCTCCTCGACGTCGAGGACACCAGCGTCGCCGCCGCGCTCGCCCTGACCGTCCAGCACCTGGGCGAACCCGCCCGCCGGACGTTCCGCAGCCTCGGCGCCCACACCGGCGCCACCCTCGACAGCCGCACCGCCGCCGCCCTGGCCGGCTGCCGCCCCGACGAGGCCGCCGCCGCCCTGGCCCAACTGGCCACCGCCCACCTGATCGTGCAGATCGGCCGGGACGCCTACACCCTGCACGACCTGGTCCGCCTCTACGCCCGCAGCCTGCCCGGCGACACCGACACCCAGGTGCTGCCCCGCCTGCTCGACCACCTGCTCAACACCCTCCTCACCGCCTGCGCCGCCGCCGAACCGGGCAGCGAACCGTGCTGCGCCCTGCCGCCCGGCACCCGCCGCCCCGCCGAGGTCCGCCCCTTCCCCGACCGGGCGAGCGCCCTCGCCTGGTACGCCGCCGAACGCGACACCCTGCGCGGCGCCGTCGAGGCGGCCGTCGCCGCCGGACTGCACGACCGCGCCTGGCGCCTGGTGCTGCTCCAGTGGCCGCTGATCGTCTGGCAGGTCCGGGACGGCTGGGCGCCGCTGCTCGAACACGGCCTGGCCGCCGCCGAGGCCGACCGCGACCCCGGCGCCCAGTCCCGCGCCCGGGCCCTGCTCGGCTGGGTCCTGCTGGAGGAGGGCCGCCCCGACCAGGCCCTCGACCACCTGGAACGCGCCCCCGACCTCGCCGCCCGGGCCGGCGACGGCTGCGCCCAGGCCGTCGCCCTGGTCAACCACGCCGTCGCGCTCGCCCGCCACGGCGACCACGCCGGCCGGTCCCGGGTGCACGGCCTGCTGCTGAAGGCCCTGTCCCTGGCCGAACGGGCCGGCCGCGCCGACCTCGTCGGCCTCGCCCGCCAGCACCTGGCCCACGAGTGCCTGGCCGCCGGCGCCCACGAGGAGGCCGCCCAGCACGCCGCCCGCGGCCTGGCCGTCGCCGAACCGCCCTTCCCGGTCACCCGCCGGGTGGTCCTGCAGACCCTCTACGGCCGCGCCCTGGCCGCCACCGGCCACCCCGAGGAGGCCGCCCGCCACCTCGGCGCCGCGCTGCGCACCGCCCGCGCGCACCAGTACGGGGAGGGCGAGGCGGAGGCGGGCGCCGCGCTGCGCGCCCTGTCGGACGGCGGCGCCGCCGTGGCCGGCGCCATCGCGCCCGCCGTCGCGCCGCCGGGCACCGCGGCGCCCGGCACGGCCGTGTCCGCCGCCGCCCCCGGCGGCCCGGCGTACGCGCGGCCGTCGACCTACCCGCGCTGACCGGACCCTCGCCGACCGGACCCGCGCTGACCGGATCCACCGCCGGCGGCCGGGCACCCCCGCGCAGCACTGGCGGGCCCGCCCGAAGGGAAGGATGGACACAACGGGGGAAGCCCGGGCAGCGGGCGAAGCCGGCACACCACCTGCCCGAGGGGGATGCGCGATGACCACGCCGCCGGAGCCGAACCGTCGGTCCGAACTGCTGGAGCTGTACCTGCTCGCCGTGGAGATGGCCGACCGGGTCTCGGCCCGCCGGGGCAGCGCCAACACCTTCTTCCTGTCCGTGCAGACCGCGCTGGTCACCCTGATCGGCTTCGGCATACCGAAGTTGTCCGAGTCCCCGTGGTGGGTGCCGACCGCCGTCGCGCTGGCCGGCATCACCCTCTCCGGCGCCTGGTGGATGCAGCTGCGCAGCTACCGGGACCTCAACGGCGCCAAGTTCCAGGTCATCAACAGCCTGGAGGAGAAGCTGTCCGCGCGGATCTACACCGACGAGTGGGACGCCCTCAGGAACACCGCGGCGGCCGGCCGGCGCCACCGGCACTACACCGAACTCGGCACCACGGAACGGCTCGTGCCGATGATATTCGCGGCGGCCCATCTGATCCTGCTCACCGGCACGCTCGTCAGCGGCACACTGGCCGTATGAGCCACCTCGACCCCATCGCCGACCTGATCCGCTCCTGCCTGCCCACGGAGGCCAGACCCCCCGAGGGCGCCGACGACCTGTTCCGCCTCTACGCCGTGCTGCTGCAGGCCAAGGGCGAGCAGGTCACCGACGAGGACGTCCACAACGCCTGGACGGCCTGGACCCAGACCACCGACGACACCCACCGGGCCCTGGTGCCCTTCCACGACCTCGACGCCCGCACCCGCGCCCTGGACGCCCCGTACACCCTCGCCATCCGCACCGCCGCCCGCCGGCTCCACCGCCCCGCCACGGCCTGAGGACGGCCGCGGCCCGGGGACGGCCGCAGCCGGGGGACGGCGACGGGCCCGCGGCGGGGGAGCGGCCCCGGCCGCGGGCCCGGCACCGTACGCGGGATCAGGCGCCGGCTGCACCGGGGGCGGCGGCCGCCAGCTCGTCGACGGTGCCGGACATGACGGTGCGCAGGTGGCGGGTGAGGTGCTCGGCGGGCCAGTGCCACCAGGCGAGGTCCAGCAGGCGGGCGATGTCGGCCTCGTCGTACCGCAGCCGGATCACCTTGGCCGGGTTGCCGCCGGCGACGGCGTAGTCGGGGATGTCGGAGGTGACGACGGATCCGGCGGCGACGACGGCGCCGTGGCCGATGCGCACCCCGGGCATGACGGTGACGCGGTAGCCGAGCCACACGTCGTGGCCGACGACGGTGTCGCCGCGCCCGGGCAGGCCGGTGATCAGGTCGAGGTGCTCGGCCCAGGAGCCGCCCATGATGGGGAAGGGGAAGGTGGAGGGCCCGTCCATCCGGTGGTTGGCGCCGTTCATGACGAACCGCACCCCGGTGGCGAAGGCGCAGAACCTCCCGATGACGAGCTTCTCCGGCCCGTAGTGGTAGAGCACGTTGCGGGTCTGGAAGGCCGTCGGGTCGTCCGGGTCGTCGTAGTACGAGTACTCGCCGACCTCGATCAGCGGCGAGGTGAGCAGCGGCTTGAGGAGCACCACCCGCGGCTGTTCGGGGAAGGGGTGCAGCACGGTCGGGTCGGGCACGGCGGGGATCACCAGGGGGCACCGCTCTCGTGTTGACGGGACATCAGGGGTTCCATGATCCATCGGACGGCGCGGCGGTCCGGCGGTTTTCCCCGCACCGGCCGCCTTCCTTGATCAAATGACGTCAAGTTGTCTGTACAGCTCGGAGCCTCCTGACGGTCATCGGCCGGTCATCGGACACCACGGCCGCGTCCACCTCGGTCTCGTACACATAACGGGTCCGGTCCGAACCGCGCGGCCGGCCCCCGTACCGAAGACCCGCGGTCCGTCAGCAAGGAGCCCCACCCCCATGAGTCCGAAGCCCGAACTGTCGCGCCGCAGCGTCCTCGGCGGCGCGGCGGCGGCCGCGGTGCTGTCCGCCCTCCCCATCAGCGTCCAGCAGGCCCTCGCCGCACCGGCCCGGCCCGGACGGCTGGCGGACATCCAGCACGTCGTGGTGTTCATGCAGGAGAACCGCGCCTTCGACCACTACTTCGGCACCCTGGCGGGCGTGCGCGGCTTCGGCGACCGCACCGCCGTACGCGGCGTCGACGGCCGCTCGGTGTTCCACCAGCCCGACCCCGGCCGCAAGGAGGGCTACCTGCTGCCCTTCGCGATGAACGCCGCCCACACCAGCGCCTACCAGCAGGGCGCGCCGTCCTTCGGCTACGGCGACTCGATGAGCGCCTGGAACGACGGGCGCGCCGACGGCTCCGTCACCCGCCGCTCCTCCGGCTGGCTCGGCCAGGGCTACTACGAGTCCGCCGACATGCCCTTCTACCACGCCCTCGCCTCGGTGTTCACGGTCTGCGACGCCTACTACTCCTCGACGCAGTGCAACACCAACACCAACCGCGACCACGCGATGACCGGCACCAGCGGCGGCACCGTGCGGGACACCCCGGTGACCGACAACACCGAGATCCCCGGCGGCTACGAGTGGACCACCTACGCCGAGCGCCTGGAAAAGGCCGGCGTCAGCTGGAGGACCTACCAGGCCCTCGACAACTTCGACGACAACGCCCTCGCCTGGTTCACCCCCTTCGTCAAGGCCAAGCCCGGCGAGCCGCTGTACGAGCGCGGCATGCGCGCCGTCGGCGACCCGGCCAAGGCGAAGGACCCGTTCGCCATGGGCGACGCCCTCGTCGAGGCCTTCACCGCCGACGTCCAGGCCGACCGCCTCCCGCAGGTCTCCTGGATCGTCGCCCCCGCCGCCCTGTCCGAGCACGCCAACTACGCGCCGCCGAACGGCGAACACCTCACCGCCCGGCTGCTCTCCGCGCTCGCCGCCAAGCCCGAGGTGTTCCAGAAGACCGTCTTCATCCTCAACTACGACGAGCACGGCGGCTTCTTCGACCACCAGCTGCCGCCCGTCCCGCCGCTGGCCGACGGCCGCGGCAAGTCCAACGTCCCGGTCGACGGCGAGGTCGTCGTCCGCGTCGCCAAGGGCGGCTCCACCTACCACCGGGTGGTGGGCCAGGACGGGAAGTACCGGGTCAAGGCCGCCGACGGCACCCTCGGCTGGTCCGCCACCCTCCCCGCCGGCGAGACCCTGGTCTCCGGCCCCTACCCGATGGGCCTGGGCGTCCGGGTGCCGATGGTCGTCGTCTCCCCGTGGACCCGCGGCGGCGTCGTCGACTCCACCGTCTACGACCACACCTCCGTCCTGCGCTTCCTGGAACAGCGCTTCGGCGTCCAGGAACCCAACATCAGCCCCTGGCGGCGCGCCGTCTGCGGCGACCTCACCAACGTCTTCGACTTCTCCGGCCGCAACCCCGCCTGGCCGCAGCTGCCCGACACCAGCGGCAACCGCCGCAAGGTCGACGACACCGGCAAGCTCCCCGCCCCCACCGTGCCCAGCCCGCAGACCTTCCCCCAACAGCAGCGCGGCACCCGCTCCTCCCGCCCCGCCCCCTACAACCTGCTGGTCAAGCCCCGCCTCAAGGGCGACGAACTCACCCTCGACTTCGTCAACCAGGGCCGCCAGGGCGCCGTCTTCGCCGTCTACCCCGCCCCCGGCGAGGCCCCCAAGCACTACACCGTCGCCGCCAGGAGCCGCCTGTCCGACGTCTGGAAGGTCGGCCCGGCCGGCTACGACCTGCGCGTCCACGGCCCCGACGGCGCCCTGTGGCACCTGCGCGGCGACACCGCCTCCGGCTACGAGGTCTCCCTCTCCGAGGAGGGCGGCGGCAAGGTGCTGGAGGTCGACGTCATCAACCGCTCGCGCACCGCCCAGACCTTCCTCGTCGGCGACCTCGCCTACGGCGACGGCCTGCGCGAGGTACGGGTCGCGGCCGGCGACGACCGCACCGTCAACCTCAAGGTCGGCCCCGAGGGCTGGTACGACGTCGCCGTCGCCGTCCAGGGCGACCTCGCCTTCCGCCGCCGCATCGCCGGCCGCTTCCCCTGGGACGACCGCACCGTCACCGACCCCGCCCTCGGCCTGGCCGACCCCCTCACCGTCGACCTCGCCCTCGGCGCCGCCTCCACCACCATCGACGAACCCGTCCTGCTGCCCGGCCGCCCCGCCACCGTCACCGCCACCCTCACCGCCACCACCGCCCTCACCCGCCTGGAGACCCAGCCGCTGCTCCCGCCCGGCTGGACGGCCACCACCGTCACCGCCGCACCCGACAAGCTCGCCGCCGGCGCCACCGCCACCGCCGTCTGGCAGGTCACCCCGCCCGCCCAACTGCCCGCCGGCGCCACCCACCGCCTGCTGGTCACCGCCCGCGCCCAGGCCGACGGCCGCCTCGCCCTCGCCGACGGCGAACTCGCCGCCCGCCCCGCCCCGGCGATGACCGGCCACCTCCTCGACGAGGACTTCGAATCCCTCGCCGGCGCCCTCAAGCCGGAGTCCGGCCTGCTCGGCTGGACCGCCCAGGCCCCCAAGGGCTGGACGGTCGTCAACGCCCCCGCCATGCCCCAGGGCACCGTCCGCCTCCAGGGCTGGACCTTCCACACCAAGCGCGAATGGGCCGCCCTCGGCGCCCAGGACCGCGGCAACTTCACCCGCGCCCTGGGCGTCGTCGCCGTCGCCGACCCCGACGACTGGGACGACACCGGCTCGCCCTCCCGCAAGGGCGTCTTCGACTCCACCCTGGTCTCGCCCGCCGTCGCCATCCCGGCCGGCACCGACACCCTCCACCTCGCCTTCGACTCCCACTACCGCCAGGAGGCCCCGCAGAAGGCCTCCGTCACCGCCGTCTTCGACAACGGCACCGAGACCCGCCTGCTCGCCTACAGCTCCGACGCCACCGGCAACGACAACGCCGGCAAGGACGTCCAGAACACCCGGATCACCCGCAGCCTCGCCGTCCCCGCCGGAGCCCGCTCGGTGACCCTCAGGTTCCGCATGTACGACGCCGGCAACAACTGGTACTGGGCCGTCGACCACATCCGCCTCGACACCCGCCCCGTCACCGACTGACCCCTCCAGCCCCTCCAGTCCCTCCAGCCCTACCGGGCCCGCCCGAGCCACCGCGCCCGGGCGGGCCCGACCCGTACCGGCGGCCCCGCGTGCCAGGTAGAACTACTGCCACGACCACAGGGGAGGAAACCGAAGGTGACCGACACGACGACCCCGGCCGGCCGGGCCGCCAAGCTCCACGACCGCTACCCGAGCCTCGACGAACTCACCGCCACCGCCCACCAGTTGGCCGCCCACCGGCCCGACCGCTGCCGGGTGCGCACCGTCGGCACCTCCCGCGCCGGACGCCCCCTGACCCTGCTGACCGTCGGCCCCGCCCCGCACGGAACCGGCCGCGCCCCGCACAACCTCCTCGTCGTCGCCGGCGCCCACGCCGACGAGTTCGCCGCCCGCGCCGCCGTCGACGACCTCGCCCACCACGCCCTCACGGCCCAACGCCCCGACCTCGCCTGGCACTTCCTGCTCTGCCTCGACCCCGACGGCGCCCACCTCGCCGACGGCAGCCGCCACGCCCGCACCCTGCCCGACTACTTCGACCACTACTACCGCCCCGCCGCCGAGGAACAGCCCGAATGGGCCCCCGCCGCCGGCGCCGACCTCCCCGAGAGCCGCACCCTCCTCGACCTCATCGACGAACTGCGCCCCACCCTCCAGTTCTCCCTCCACAGCACCGATGTCGGCGGCACCTTCGTCCAGGCCACCAGCGACCCCGCCGCCCTCGCCCACCCCTTCGCCCGCTCCGCCGCCCACCACGGCATCCCCGTCGAGACCGGCAACTTCGACACCTTCCGCCTGCACGAATCCGGCCCCGGCGTCTACCTCATGACCCCCCACCACATCGACCGGCAGGAGACCACCACCGGCGTCCTCACCCCCCACCACGGCGCCGACGAAGCCCGCGCCGGCACCTGGTTCGCCCCCCAGCGCCACGGCGGCCAGACCGTCCTCGTCGAAGTCCCCGCCTTCACCAGCGCCCACCTCGGCGACAACCGCCCCGCCACCGCCGTCCGCCTGTACCTGCGCACCTGCGCCGACCGCCTGCGCCACCGCGGCACACTCCTCACCGCACTCCTCGACGCCGCCCTGCCCTACGTGCGAAACCCCGACACCCCCCTGCTGCGCGCCGCCCGCACCCCGCTCACCGCCCTGCA
The DNA here is from genome assembly GCF_042789775.1 of Kitasatospora sp. NPDC056800. Taxonomy (NCBI): domain Bacteria; kingdom Bacillati; phylum Actinomycetota; class Actinomycetes; order Kitasatosporales; family Streptomycetaceae; genus Kitasatospora; species Kitasatospora sp. NPDC056800. The sequence goes on from NZ_JBHUAL010000045.1 coordinate 14,467, forward strand.
CCAACTCGCCGACGCATGGGACCCGGACGGCCACGGACAGGAGCTCCTGCAGACCCCGATCACCCGCGCCCGCCTCACCGGCATCGACCTGTGGGCCCACCGCGTCCCGGTCCGCGCCGCCGCCCTGCTGCGCCGCGCCGTCCGCGTCGCCGGCGCCCCCGCCGCACCCCAGGCCGCCCGCCTCGACCACCTGCTGCGCGACTGGTGCGCCCAGTACCAGCGGACCTTCCAGCCCGTCTGGCTCCCCGTCGCCCGCCAGGCCGCCCACCAGGCCGCCACCGTCCGCGCCGCCGTCGCCCTGCGCCACCCGGCGAGTTAGGAGTTCACGCCCTCGGTGTCGATGTGCGGCAGCACCCGGTCCAGGAACCGCGGCGTCCACCAGGCCGCCGAGCCCAGCAGCGTCATCACCGCCGGCACCAGCAGCAGCCGCACCACCGTCGCGTCCACCAGCACGCTCACCGCCAGGCCCAGACCCATCATCTTGATGACCACGTTGTCGCTGACGACGAACGCCGCGAACACGCTCACCATGATCAGCGCCGCGCAGGTGATCACCCGCGCGGTGATCTCCAGCGCGTGCGCCACCGCGTCCCGGCTGCGCCCGGTGCGCAGCCAGGCCTCGTGCACCCGGGAGAGCAGGAAGATCTCGTAGTCCATGCTCAGCCCGAAGACGATCGCGAACATCATCATCGGCACGTAGCTCTCGATCGGGACCTTCCCCGCCACCCCCAGCGCCGGCCCGCCCCAGCCCCACTGGAACACCGCCACCACCACCCCGTACGAGGCCGCGATCGACAGCAGGTTGAGCACCGCCGCCTTGACCGCGACCAGCACGCCGCGGAAGACCAGCAGGATGATCAGGAAGGCCAGCCCGACCACCACCGCGATGATCGGCACCAGCCGGCTCGACACGATGTCCAGGAAGTCGACCTGCGCCGCGGTGTTGCCGGTCACGTACGTCCGCGCGCCGCTGCCGGCCACCGCGCCGGGCAGCACCGTGTCCGCCAGCCGGTTCACCAGGTCGGTGGTGGCCCGGTCCTGCGGGGCGCCCGCCGGGACGACGGTGGCGAACAGCACCGCCCCGTCCGGGCTGGTCTGCGGAGGGGTGCTGCTCGCGGCGCCGGGCAGGCCGGTGAGCGCCCGCTGCACCGAGGCCTGCACCCCGGCCCGCGCGTCGGCGGGCACCGCGCCCTGGTCGACCACCACCGTCAGCGGCGCGTTCGAACCCGGCCCGAAGGCCTGGGACATCAGGTCGTAGGCCCGCCGGTCGGTGAAGTCCGTGGAGTCCGCGCCGTCGCCGATGTGGCCCAGCTGGATGGAGAACAGCGGGACGGACAGCACCGCCAGCACCACCACCCCGGCCACCAGGTACCACCACGGCCGCGCCTCCACCCGCCGGGCGTAGCGGTGCCACGCCCCGCCCCGCCCGTCCCCGCCCTGCCCGTCCCCGCCCGCCTCGGCGACCGGACGGCGCACCGCGAACCGGTCCATCCGGCGCCCGATCAGCCCCATCAGCGCCGGCAGCAGGGTCAGCGCCCCCAGCACCGCCGACACCACCGTGACGGCCGCCGCCGCCCCCAGCTTGGCGATGAAGGAGATCCCCGACACCGACAGCCCGGACAGCGCGATGACCACCGTGCAGCCGGAGACCAGCACCGCCCGCCCACTGGTGGCCACCGCCTGCCCGGCCGAGGCCACCGGGTCCACCCCGTCCATCAGGTTCTGCCGGTGACGGGTCAGCAGGAACAGCGCGTAGTCGATCCCCACCCCGATGCCGATCATCGTCGCCAGCGTCGGCGCCACGGTCGCGAACGTCGACAGCGCCGCCACCAGCCCCAGCACCCCCAGCCCGACCACCACCGCGACCAGCGCCGTCAGCAGCGGCAGCCCCGCCGCGATCGCACTGCCGAACCCCACCAGCAGCACCACCACCGCCACCGCGAAACCGATCACCTCGCTGGACCGGTCGTCCGCCGCCGGCCGGGCCAGCTCGCCCAGCGGACCCCCGTACTCCACCTGCACCCCGGCCGCCCGCAGCGGCGCCACCGCCGCGTCCACCCCCGGCAGGTAGTCCTTGCCCAGCAGCGTCGGATTGGTGTCGAACCGCACGGTCAGGTACCCGGTCAGCCCGTCGGCGGACAGCGGCCCGCCCGGCACCGGGCCCTGCCCCGGCGGCGGCAGCGGACTCTGCACCGACAGCACGTGCGGCAGCTGCTGCAGCGCCGCCACCGCCCCGGCGATCTGCGGCTGGAAGCCCGTCAGCTGCGCCGCGTCGTGCAGCACCACCTGGGAACTGGTGCCCGCCGCGGCCGGCTCGTGCGCCTGCAACACGCTCCGGCCCTGCTGCGCCTGGGTGCCGGGCAGCGAGAAGTCGTCCGAGTAGGAGCCGCCGACGGCCCGGTTGGCGGCCTGGACGCCGGCCAGGGCGACGAGCCACAGCAGGATGACGGTCAGCCAGTGGCGCGCGCACCACTCGCCCAGGCGGCGCAGCGCCGAGCGCCGGGCCGGTGGCGCGGTGGCCGAGGGGGCGGGGCGGGCGGACGGCGGCATGGAAGGCTCCCGGGTCTCCTGCACGGCGGTGCGCCGATTCGGCGCAGTGTCCCCGACGGCCCGCGGCCCGCCACCGGTACCGGCGGGTAGTCGCCCCTACGGCCCCGGGGGCCCGGGGCCGACGGCCCGACGGCCCCGCGACCTGCGGCCCCAACCCGACGCCCCCGACGTCCCCGGCGGCACCGGCCCGTAGGCCCGCGCCGCCGCACAAGGGACGGCCGGCCCCCGGTCAGGGCCGGGCGGCGGCCCCGCCGAGCCCCGGGGCCGGCACGGGCGCGGCGGCGCCGACCAGGACGACGAGTTCGTGGCCGCCCGGGTTGGTCTGCAGGGGCAGGGTGCGCCAGTTGTTGGCGAGCCATACGTTGCCGGACGGGTCGATCCGCAGGCCGGTGTTGCGCTCCAGCCCGTCGCTCGGGTAGCCGGTGTCGGGCGGGGACAGCGGCTGGCCGGTGGTGAAGCCGGGCGGGCAGGCGGCGAGGTCGACGCCGCACAGCCGGGCGACGCGGTGGCCGCCGAAGTTGGCGATCCAGACGGTGTCCTCGCCGTCGACGGCGACGCCCCAGGGCAGGAACAGGCCGCCGCCGGTGAAGGGTTCGGGGGCCGGGGTGCCGTCGGAGCGGATCAGGGTGACGGAGGCGCCCGGGCGCGGGCCCGCGTCGCCCGCGACGGCGGCGTCCGCGAGGTCCCCGGCGGTGGTGTCGCCGCAGGGCACCGGCAGGATGCCGCTGTTGGCGACCCAGGCGTTGCCCCGGCTGTCGGTGGCGATGCCGAGCGGGCGGCGCAGCCCGCCGCCGGTCACCGCCCGCTCCAGGGTGCCGTCGGGGCCCAGGACCTGCACGCTGTCGCTGCCGTTGCCGCTGACCCACAGCCGCCCCGCCGGGTCGACGGCGGCGCCGAAGGGCTTGTGCAGCGCGGGGGTGGGGACCTCCCGGGCGCGGGTGGCGTCGCCGTCGGGGACGCGGGTCACGCTGTCCGCGCCGCAGCCGGCCGCCCATACGGTGCCGGAGCGGTCGGCGGCCAGGCCCTGGGGCTGGACGATGCCGTCGGCGCGCCACCCCTCGGGCGGGGAGAGCGGGGTGCCGTCCGGGGCGAACTGCGAGAGGCTGCGCTCCAGCGGGGCCGGGTCGATCGGGCAACCATGGCCCTGGAAGCCGAAGTTGGCGACCCAGACGGAGCCCCGGGCGTCGACGGTGACGCCGAACCCGGCGCCGTACAGGCCGCCGCCCCGGTAGGGGGCGCCGGGGGCGTCCCGGCCGTCCGGGGTGAACTTCAGGACGGTGTCGCCGCCGCAGACCGGCACGGTGGGGTCGGCGCCGTAGCGGTAGTTGTTGCTGACCCAGGCGTTGCCGTCGGCGTCGAAGGCGATGTTGCCGGGGCCGTCGAGCTCGTGGCCGTTGCCGTCGTAGCGCAGGGCCACGGTCCAGGCCTCGGGGGCGGCGGGCAGGGCGGGCCGGTAGCGGGGGGCGGTGGCGGCGAGGGCGAACAGCTCGGCGGCGTTGTGGCCCGGGTCGTGGGCGATGTCCACGGCGGCCCGCAGAGTGTCGCGGGGCCGCTCCCGCCCGGGGCGCCGGGCCAGGTCCAGCAGCCGGTCGCAGGAGTCGCCGCCGGCGCCGTCGACGCAGGCGGCGAGCAGGTTGGCGAGGGTGTTGAACTCGGCCAGGGTCGAGGTGAGCGCGCCGTTGGGCGGGGCGGCGAGCGGGGCGGCGATGCCGCCGGTGCCGGTGTCGGCCAGGTTGTGGGCGACGGCGGCGGCGTTGCGCAGCCCGGGGTCGGGGCCGGCCACGCCGTCGGGGCCGGTGAAGCGGGCCAGGGCGTAGGCGACGGCCACGGTGGTGCGCTCGTTGACGACGAGTTCGGGCGGCGCCCCGGCCCCGCTCAGGACGGCGGCGAGCACCGCCGGCCCGCCGGCGCCGCGCGCGCCCCCGGGCCCGGGCAGGCCGGCCAGCACGTACAGCACGGCGCGCGGGTCCTCGGGGCGGCGGTAGTCCAGGACGAAGCGCCCGTCCCGCGCGCTGCGGGTGCGGGCCAGCACCCGGGGCGCGGCGCCCGCGCCGTCCCCGGCCTGGTAGAGGGTCACCTCGGCGCCGCCCAGCGGGGTGTCGCCGCTGCGCACCACCCCGCACTGGCCGGTGGGGGCGGCGGCCGTGGCGTGGGAGGGTCCGGCGGCGAGCTGGGCCAGGAGGGCGGCGGTCAGCAGGACGCCGCGGCGTCGGCGCATGGGGGCTCCGTTTCGGCGGTAGGGGGACGAACGGCGGTTCGTCCCCCTACCTGCCACACCGGCCGGCCGCCCGGGCGCATCCGGCCGCGGGACGCGGCGGAAATTGCCCGGTACGGGCGAGCCGGCGCGGGGCCCGTCCCCGGCTCAGCCGCGCTGCCCGGCCGCCGCGGCGGAGGGGGCGGGGGCGGCGAAGCGGGGCAGCACCTCCTCGGCGAGCTCCTGGAGCAGCTCGTCGACGGGGCGGTCGTTGGGGCGCAGGTTGAAGGAGACGTGGGCGACGCCGAGTTCGGCCATCAGCTCCAGGTGCTCGATCAGGGCGGTGCGCCCGGTGCTGAGGCCGAGCCGGATGGGGCGCGGCGCGGCGGCCGGGTCCTCGGCGAGGGTGAGGACCATCGGTGTCAGGTAGGGCTTGTCGCCGGCGAGGTCGCGCCACTGGCGCAGCCGCGTGCGCAGCGCGTCCGGGTCGCGGGGGTAGTTGAGGGAGGCGTCGGCGTGCTCGGCGATCCACTCGGGGCTCTGCTGGGCGCCGCCGGCGACGGCGATCGGGATGCCCCCGGGGTGGACGGGCCGGGGCAGGACCTCCAGCTGCTGCTCGGCGCCGAGGCCGGCGGCGGGCAGTTCCAGCGGGCCGGGGCGCCAGGCGGCGCGCAGGGTCTCGACGCCGGTGCGGAAGGCGGCGCCGCGGCCGTGGAAGTCGCGGTCGAACAGCGGGTACTCGACGGGGCGGTCGCCGCTGGCCAGGCCGAGCAGCAGGCGCCCGCCGGAGAGCACGTCGACGGTGGCGGCGGCCTTGGCGACGAGCAGCGGCTCGCGCAGCGGCAGGACGACCGCGCCGGTGGCGAGGACCGCGTCGCGGGTGAGGGCGGCGAGGTGGCCGAGGTGGGTGAAGGTCTCGAAGACGCTGCCGGCGTCGCCGAACCGGACGGGGTCGTAGAGCGGGACGTCGCGCACCCACAGGGCGGCGAAGCCGAGGCGGTCGGCGAGGGCGGCGAGGCGGGCGTGCCCGGCGAGGTCGGGGACGCCGAAGGGGCGGCCGGCCGCGCGGTCGGCCCGGCCGCGGTCCTGGCCCCAGTCGTTGTCCAGGGGCAGTTCCAGGCCGATGGTCAGCCGGCCGTCGGCGGGGGCCAGTCGGGCGAGTGCGGGGTGGGACGGGGCCATGGCGGGTCCTTCACAAAAGATCCCGCCCCGGGCGGCGGTGCGACCGCCCGGGACGGGAGAGTGGGGCGGGGTCAGCTCGCGTTGAACTGGTCCGGGTGCGGGCCGGTGCGCAGGTCGCGGTCGCCGGCGGCGATCGCGGCCATGTCCTGCGCGGTCAGCTCGAAGTCGAAGACGTCGAGGTTCTGCCGGATGCGGGCCGGGGTGACCGACTTGGGGATGACGATGTTGCCGAGCTGCAGGTGCCAGCGCAGGACGACCTGGGCGGGGGACTTGCCGGTGCGGGCGGCGATCGCGGTGATCGCCGGGTCGTCCAGGACGGCGCCCTGGGCGAGCGGGCTCCAGGCCTCAGTGGCGATGCCGTGCTCGGCGTGGAAGGCGCGCAGCTCGGCCTGCTGGAGGCCGGGGTGCAGCTCGACCTGGTTGACGGCGGGCACCAGCGCGCTGGTGTCCAGCAGGCGCTGGAGGTGGGCGGGCTGGAAGTTGGACACGCCGGCGGCGCGGACGCGGCCCTCCTCGACGAGGCGCTCCAGGGCGCGCCAGGTGTCGAGGTAGAGGTCGCGGGCCGGGGTGGGCCAGTGGATGAGGTAGAGGTCGACGTGGTCCAGGCCGAGCTTGGCGAGGCTGGCGTCGAAGGCGCGCAGGGTGGCGTCGTAGCCCTGGTCGGCGTTCCACAGCTTGGTGGTGACGAACAGGTCCTCGCGGGCCACGCCGGAGGCGGCCAGGGCGCGGCCGACGCCGGTCTCGTTGCCGTAGATGGCGGCGGTGTCGATGCTGCGGTAGCCGGCCTCCAGGGCGGCGGCGACGGCGGCGGTGGTCTGGTCGTCGGGGACCTGGAAGACGCCGAAGCCGAGCTGGGGGATCTCGACGCCGTTGTTCAGCTTCACGGTGGGGACGGTGGGGGTGGTCATGTGCTGTCTCCTTCAGGCGGTGCGGTCGGTGAGGGTGTAGTGGACGGTCTGGGCGCTGATGAGGCCGTCGCGGAAGACGAAGGTGTCGACGCCGTCGGCGACCTCGTGCTCGGCGGTGCGGGCGCTCCAGCGCAGGAGCAGGACCTCGCCGGCGAAGCTCGGGGTGAGCTGCCAGTCGGCGTCCGGCAGGTCGGCCAGCAGGCGGCCGATGGCCTGGCGGACGCCGGCCCGGCCGTGGAAGGTCCCGGCCGGGGTGATGGCGACGGCGTCCTCGGTGTAGTTGCCGCTGACCAGGTCGAGGTCGCCGGTGCCCAGGCGTTCGCCGTGGTCGGCGAAGACCTCCCGGGGGCTGCGGGCGGCGGTGCTCACCGGGCGAGCTGGGCGAGCCGGTCGAGGGCGGCGGCGGCGAAGGAGTGGTCCTGCGCGGGGGCGCCGCCGCCGACGCCGAGGGCGCCGACCAGCCGGCCGTCGCGGTGGACGGGGATGCCGCCGGCGATGAACAGCAGCGGGCGGTCCAGCGCGGTGGGCAGGGTGTGGAACGGCCCGTCGGGCTTGACCAGGTCGACCAGGTCGGCGGTGGGGGCGTTCAGCTGGAGGGCGGTGTAGGCCTTGCGGGTGCTGGTCTCGCCGGAGATCAGCACGGCGCGGTCGTCGCGGCGGAAGGCGAGCAGGTGGCCGCCGGCGTCCAGGACGGTGACGCTGACCGGCACGCCCGCGGCCTCGGCGGCGCTGCGGGCCGCGTCGACCAGGAGCTCGGCGTCGGCGGTGGTCAGCGGGGCGACTGCGGTGGTGGTGCTCATGGTGGTGCTTCTCCCGGGGTGGGGTGGGTTCCGGTCGGGGCGGTGGCCGGTGGTGTGCCGGTGGTGTCGATGGTCAGTGCTGCAGGGCCGCGTGGCGGGGAGCCGCGCTCGTGGTGGCGGCCTCCCGGGTGCGGTCGCGGCGCTCCAGGGCGGCGGACCAGAAGGCCAGCAGCAGGGCGGCCGCGGCGAGGACGGCGCCGACCCAGTTCGGGGCGGTGTAGCCGAGGCCGGCGCTGATCACCATGCCGCCGAGCCAGGCGGCCAGCGCGTTGCCGAGGTTGAAGGCGCCGATGTTGACGGCGGAGGCCAGGGTGGGGGCGCCGTGGGCCTGGTCCAGGACCCGCTTCTGCAGCGGGGGGACGGTGGCGAAGCCGAGGGCGCCGACCAGCAGGACGGTGACGGCGGCGGCGACCTTGTTGTGGGCGGTGAGGGTGAACAGGGCGAGCACCACGGCGAGGCCGCCGAGGGTGGTGTAGAGCATCGGCATCAGCTTGCGGTCGGCGTAGCGCCCGCCGAGCAGGTTGCCGAGGAACATGCCGACGCCGAACAGGACCAGCAGCCAGGTGACGGAGCCGTCGGCGTAGCCGGCGACGTTGGTCATCATCGGGGCGATGTAGGTGATCGCGGCGAAGACCCCGCCGAAGCCGAGCACGGTCATCGCCATGGCGAGCAGCACCTGGGGGTTGCGGAAGGCGGTCAGCTCCCGGCGCAGGTGGGCGCCCTCGGCGCGGGGCATGGCGGGGACGAGCTTGGCGATGCCGAGCAGGCCGACCACGCCGAGCGCGGCGACGCCGGCGAAGGTGGTGCGCCAGCCGACGGCCTGGCCGATGTAGGTGCCCAGCGGGACGCCGACGATGTTGGCGACGGTCAGCCCGGTGAACATGGTGGCGATGGCGCCGGCCTTCTTCTGCGGGGCGACGAGGTCGGCGGCGACGACGGAGCCGATGCCGAAGAAGGCGCCGTGGGCGAGCGAGGTCACGATGCGCCCGGCGAGCATCACGGGGAAGGACGGGGCGAACGCGGAGAGGAGGTTGCCGGCCACGAACAGGCCCATCAGCAGCATGAGCATGGTCTTGCGGCTGATCCTGGTGCCGAGGACGGTCATCAGCGGCGCGCCGATGACGACGCCGAGGGCGTAGCCGGTGACCAGCAGGCCCGCGTTGGGGATGGAGACGCCGTAGTCGCCGGCGATCTGGGGCAGGAGTCCCATGATCACGAACTCGGTGGTCCCGATCCCGAATGCGCCGATGGCCAGGGCGATGAGAGCGAGAGGCATGGGCCCGAACCCTTCTGTGATTGCTTGAGCTAGCGCCTTGCGTGCCCTAACAATAGTTGCAGACGCGCGATAAGTGCAAACGCGGATAGGTGGCACGCGCCATAGGGTCGGGGTCGGGAGGCCGGAAACGCGGCCGGGCCCGGCCCGTCCGGACCGCGTGTGCGGTTCGGACGGGCCGGGCCCGGGGGAGTGGTGTGGCGGCGCGGGGCCGGCCGGGGTCAGCGGGTGGGCGCGGCGGCGTCCACGGCCTCGACCGCCTGGACCAGCGAGGCCAGCGCGGGGGTGCGGGCGGCCTCGTCGAGCGCCTCGCGCAGCGCGGCGTCGTTGGTCGGCCGGGCCTGCTCCAGGAGCCTCAGGCCGTCCTCGCTCACGTTGGTGTAGATGCCGCGGCGGTCGGTCGGACACAGGTAGCGCGACAGCAGCCCGCGGTCCTCCAGTCGGGTGACCAGGCGGGTGGTGGCGCTCTGGCTGAGCACGACCGCGTCGGCGACCTGCTTCATCTGCAGGTGCCCGCCCTCGTCGTCGTGCTGGCGGCTGAGCACGTCGAGCAGCGAGTACTCGCGCACGCTCAGGTCGTGCTTCGCCTGCAGGGCGCGTTCGATGTGGGACTCGATCCTGCCGTGCAGGAGGGACAGGGCGCCCCAGCCGTTGGCGAGCGCGGTGAGCGCGGGGTCCGTGGCGGTCATGGGCCCCTCCTTCCGGGTATGGCTGGGTCCAGGATAAGCCATGAACAGAAATATCGGCCAGAGCTTGTATAGCGCTTGTGCAAATAATCTCCCGTGCGATTCGGGAGCGGGTGGGGCTGCGGGATGCCGGTCGGAGCCCAGTCATCACGCGGCTTTGGCGCAAATGGTTCAGACCATTGACGCGGAGGGAAGGCAGATCCTACGGTGTCGGGCAACCGGTCTGGCGCGGGCATGCCATGTCTCGGGCAGGCCGCCGTGCGCACCCCCACGCGCACGCGCACGCCCCGCGCCGGGCGCACACTCCATCCACCCCCACGGAGGAGCACCATGCGCAAGCGCCACCTGATCGCCGCCGCCGCGGCCGCGATCGCCCTGCCGATCGCGGCGGCCCTGCCGGCCCAGTCGCACGGCTTCATCAACCTGCCGCCGAGCCGCTCCGCGCTCTGCGGGGCCAACGCCGTCCCGTGGGACTGCGGCGACATCCAGTGGGAGCCGCAGAGCGTCGAGGGCCCCAAGGGCTTCCCGACCCGCGGCCCGGCGGACGGCACCATCTGCGCCGGCGCGGACGCCCGCTGGGCCCCGCTGGACAACCCCCGGGGCGGCAGCTGGCCCACCACCAAGGTGACGGCGGGCCAGCAGCTCACCTTCACCTGGGAGATCGAGGCCCGGCACTCCACCAGCAGCTTCAGGTACTTCCTGACCAAGCCCGGCTACGACGCCAGCCAGCCGATCACCCGGGCCGCCCTGGACCTGACCCCGTTCCTGACCGTCCCCTACAACGGCCGCCAGCCCGCCGCCACCACCACCCACACCGCGACCCTGCCCACCGGCCGCACCGGCCACCAGGTGGTCGTCGCCGTCTGGGACGTCGCCGACACCGGCAATGCCTTCTACTCCTGCACCGACGTCCAGTTCTGACCGCTCCCCGCCCGCCCCGACGGCCCCGGCCGTCGCGTGCCCGCCGTCGCCGCCGCCCGAACCCGGACGGCGCCGGCGGGCCGCCCGCCCCCCGTGCTGAAGGCCCCTCCCCGTCCGTGCTCGCGCGCCGCAGAAGCCGCAAATAGGTACATTGGCGACATTTGGCAGCAGTGCCAAGGCTCCGCGCGTCCACGCAAGAAGGCCGACCGCCTTCGGAAAGGGTCTCCATGCGCCCCGACCTCAGCCCCGCCGTCCTCGCCGAGCTGCGCCGGCCGCGGCCCTACCCGGCGGTGTCGATCCTGATGCCCACCCACCGCCGCGAGCCGGACAACACCCAGGACCCGGTCCGGCTGCGCAACCTGCTGGCCGAGGCGAAGGAACGCGTCCAGGCCGACCCGGAGGTCTCCCGCGCCGACCGGATCGACGTGCTGGAGCAGCTCGACCGGGCCCTGACGGAGGTCGACCTGGTGCACGCCGAGGACGGCCTGGCGGTCTTCGCCGCGCCCGGCGAGCACCAGGTCTGGTCACTCGGGCGCACCGCCCCCGCCCGGGTGGTCCTGTCCGACACCTTCCTCACCCGCAACCTGGTCGCCTCGCACGCCGCCGAGCGCCCGCACTGGGTGCTCGCGGTCGCCGCCGACAAGGTGGTGCTGTGGGGCGGCACCGAGGAGCGGGTCACCGAGGACAAGGGGCACGGCTTCCCGCTGACGCGCGTCTTCGACAACCCCGACCCCGAGCGGCAGGAGCAGATCGGCGACACCCCCAGCACCTTCCGCGACGAGGCGACCAAGACCTTCCTGCGCCAGGCCGACACCGAGGTCGGCAGGCTGCTGGCCGCCGCCCCCCGCCCGCTGTACGTGGTCGGCGAGGCCGCCGCGCTCGCCCTGCTGGACGCCGTCGGCCCGATCGCCAAGGAGGCCGCCGCCCAGCTGCCGCACGGCGGCCTGGCCCAGGCCGACGCGGAGACCGTCCGCAAGGTGGTCGAGCCCGCCGTGCGCGCCCACGCCGACCAGGAGGTCGCCGAGCACCTCGCCCAGCTCGACAAGGCCCGCGGCGCCCAGCAGTTCGCGGCCGGACTGGACGAGGTCTGGCAGGCCGTCGGCCAGGGCCGGATCGCCCGCCTGGTGGTCGAGGAGAACTTCCGCGCCACCGTCCGCGACGACGGCGAGCACCTCGTGCCCGCCGAGGCCGGCGAGAGCGGGGCCCGCGAGGACATCGTCGACGAGGTGATCGAGCGCGCCCTGGACACCGGCGGAAAGGTCGGCTTCGTCCCCGACGACACCCTCGCCGACGCCGGCCGGATCGCCGCCGTCCTGCGCTACTGACCCGCCCCCCGACCCACCCCGCAGCCGCCCCGACGGGCGGCTGCGGCGCACCCGGCCCCGCCGCGCACCCGCCGCGCTCGTACGGAAACGAACCGGCCAACCGGCGCACGGAATCCGCCATCTTCGCGCACCGCACGTGCAACGGCCACGAACGGTTCCCGGAATCGTGGCGCCCGGTTCGGCAATCGCCCCTAACCTGCGGCGCATGACACAGAGTCACCGCCCCCGCTCGGCCCGCCGCACCGGCCTGCTCGCCGCCGCCATCGCCGCCTCGCTCGGCCTCGCCGCCGTCGCCCTGAACGTCCCCAGCGCCGTCTCCGCCGAAGCCGCCCCCGCGGCCCCCGCGGCCCCCGCGGCCGCCGCGGCCGGCGCCGCCCCGGCCCCCGGCGAGGTCGTCCTCGACGAGCACTTCTCCGGCCCCGCCCTGCCGGCCGGCTTCACCGCCGTCGAGGGCGACTGGAAGGTCGAGGGCGGCCGCCTGGTCGGCACCTCCGCCAACTCCGGGCAGCAGAGCCGGATCACCTTCGGCCGCCACCTGGACGACTTCCGCATCGAGGCCACCGCCCGCTTCGAGAGCGTCCAGGACAACGCCCGCTGGACCGCCCTCGGCCTGGACGTCCCCGCGTCCGGCGTCACCCCCTGGTCGATCGCCACCATGCGCACCGGCACCACCGCCGCCAACGGCCTGGAATTCGCCCAGCGCACCCCCGCCAACGTCTGGAACGTCACCAACACCGCCGCGGCCCCCACCGCCGCCGGCACCGGCCGCGACGTGCGCATCGCCGTCGAGGTCCACGGCACCACCGCCCTCTGGATATTCGACGGCAAGGAGGCCCTGCGCACCACCCAGGTCGCCCGCAGCGCCGACGGCGGCCAGGCCCTGGTGGTCAACGGCTCCACCGTCTCCTTCGACGACCTCAAGGTCACCGCGCTCGCCCCCGGCGGCTGGCTGCGCCCGGCCGGCGCGCCGCTGACCGTCTTCGCCCACCGCGGCGCCTCCTCCGCCGCCCCCGAGAACACCCTGCTCTCCGACGAGATCGCCCGCCGCGGCGGCGCCGAGTGGATCGAGAACGACGTCCAGCCCAGCAAGGACGGCGTCCCCTACGTCCTGCACGACGACACCGTCGACCGCACCACCAACGGCAAGGGCCGCATCCGCGACCTGACCGCCGCCCAGATCGACTCCCTGGACGCCGGCTCCTGGTTCGGCCCCGCCTACGCCGGCGCCCGCGTCCCCACCCTGGCCGCCCAGCTGGAGGACCTGCGCACCCGCGGCGGCAACCTGCTGCTGGAGATCAAGGGCCAGCACAGCCGCGACGAGGTCGCCCGGATCGTCAAGGAGGTCCGCGACCACGGCATGACCGGCCGGGTCTTCGTCCAGAGCTTCGAGGTCGACGCCCTGCGCTACACCCGCGAGCTGGCCCCCGAGCTGCCGCTCGGACTGCTGCGCGGCGACTTCGACGCCGACCCGGTGGCGGTCGCCAGGGACCTCGGCCTGTCCGCCTACAACCCGTCCGACGCCGGCCTCGCCGCGCGCCCGAACGTGGTGAAGGACCTGCACGCGGCCGGCGTCGCGGTCAACGTCTGGACGGTCGACTCGGCCGCCCGCTGGAAGGCCCTGGACGCCGCCGGCGTCGACGGCGTCATCACCAACCGCCCGGCGGAGCTCGCCGGTTGGAACAGCGCCTGGCTCCAGGGCGGCACCCCCGTCCGGCCCGCCGCGCCCACCGTGGCGATCACCTCCCCGGCCGCCGGCGCCACCCTGGACCGCGCCGCGCGGCCGGTGACCGCCGTCCAGTCCACCGGCGCCGACACCGTCCGCCTCACCCTGGACGGCAAGGAGCTGGCGCCCGGCACCGCCCTGGACGCCACCGCCCTCCCGCTCGGCGGGCACACCCTGCGCGCCGAGGCCACCGGCCCCGGCGGCCGCGCCGAGACCACCACCGGGTTCACCGTCGCCGCCACCCCCACCGGCCTGGCCTCCCTGGTGCTGACCTCCGGCGCCGACCCCAACGCCGTCGCCACCCTGACCACGATGCTCGGCCAGGGCCAGTACCGGCCGCTCGCCGCCTGGGCCGAGGACCAGGCCGGCCGCGGCGTCGTCGCCGACCGGGCCGGCCTGATCGCCGCCGACGCCCGCGCCCTGGACACCGCCCCGCGCGGCTGACCGGCGCCCCGGCCCCGTACCGCCCCGGCCCCGCAGCGCCCCCGTCGGCGGTGCGGGGCCGCGGCGTGCCCGGTGGCGGACGACAGCACGGGGCCGCGCCCACGCGGGGGGCGTGGGCGCGGCCGTGGGGTCGTGCGGGTGCGGGTGCGGGTGCGGGGCTCAGCGGGTGCGGCGGCTCCTGCGCAGCAGGAGCAGGCCCGTCGCGACGGCGCCGAGCGCGGCGAGGCCGACGAAGGGCAGGACCGTGGCCGCGTTGCTCCCGGTCTCGGGCAGCTGGCCGCCGTGGCCGGGCGGCGGAGCGTGGGTCGGGCTCGGGCTCGGCTGCGGCGAGGTCGTCGGGCCGGGGCTCGGCGAGGACGTCGGGCTCGGGCTGGGCGACGGGCTCGGCGACGGGCTCGGGCTGGGCACGGTGACCGGGACCTCGGTGCGGCAGCGCGCGTCGGTCGAGCCCTGCGCGCAGTTGTTCGCGTAGGTGGTGGAGGTGACGGCGTTGCGCAGCACCGCGTCGGCGGTCAGCGTGGAGCGCACGGTGACGGAGTAGGTGATGGTCGCGGTGGCCCCGACCGGCAGGTCCCCGCTCCAGGTCAGCGTGGTCCCGGTGACCTGGACCTGGCCGCGGTCGGCGGCGGCGTCGTTGTCGTAGGCGGCGGAGTTCAGCACGCCGGCCAGGTCGTCGGTGAGGGTGACGCCGGGGGCGTCGACCTGGCTGGTGTTGGTGACCTGGATCCGGTAGCGGACGGTGTCACCGGGCTTGGCGGTGGTGGGGGTGGCCGTCTTGAGGACGGTGTAGCCGGGCACCGCGGCCACGGTGTTGCGCACGGTGTTGCTGGTGCGCTCCTGGGCCCGCCGGGTCTGGCTGCCCTCGAAGCGCAGGGTGGCGGTGTCGTCGAGGTGGGTGCCGACGGCGGTCGAGGCGTCGACGGTGACCTGGAAGGCGACGTTGGCCTCGGCGCCCGGGGGCAGGTCGGGGACGGTGCAGGTGACGGTCTGCCCACTGGCCTGGCAGGCCGGGTTGGAGGCGGGGACGAAGGTGGTGCCGGCCGGGATCGTGTCGGTCAGGGTGACGCCGGTCGCGGTGTCGAGGTCCGTGCTGCTGCCGTCCTGGCGGCGGTTGGCCACCGAGAAGGTGTAGGTGATGGTCTCGCCGGGGCCGACCAGGCCGGGCGGGTTGTCGTCGGGGCTGCCCGGCGGGGTGTTGGCCTTGGTGATCCGCAGGTCGGGTTCGAGGGCGTCGAGGGCCAGCCAGGCGGCCTGCGGCTCCAGGGCGTCGCCGGCGCCGCTGATCCGGACCAGGGCCTGCTCGCTGCCGGCCGGGATCTTGCCGGTGACGTCGATCATCCGGGCGTCGTAGCCGTAGTTGTTGACCGGGTCGGGGTCGCGGGTGGTGATGTTGGTGCCGGTGCCGTCCGCGGCGACGTGGTCGATCCGGCTGGTGAACGCGTTGTCGGTGCCGACCCCGTTGGGGCCGGGCATCGGCAGGAGGGTCAGGTTCTCCGGCGTGGAGCCGACCGCCAGGGTGTCCCCGGCGATCGGCGCGTCGCCGTCGCCGACGGTGATCCCCATGGTGGCCCGCGGGGCCGTGGTGGCGGGGGTGCGGATGCCGCCGAGCGTCAGCGTGGTCGAGTTGTCGGGGTCGCGCAGCAGCTGGTAGCCGTCCCAGACCTGGAGGTAGCGCAGCGGCTCGGCCTGGTCCTCGTACGCGACGACCAGCGACCAGCCGCCCCAGCAGCCGACGTTGTTGCCGCCGTAGTTCTGCGCGGAGGAGCGGCCGGCGCACGCCTGGATGTCGGCGACGGTGTAGCTGCCCGGGCCGGCGGCCCGGACCTCGGCCGTCACGTCCTTGACCGCCCCGCCGGCCAGCAGGGGCTCCGGCGGGTTCCCGCCGACCTTCTGGTCGAACCAGTCGTAGGTGTCCGCGGTCACCTGCTGGTAGCCGCTCGCGCCCGGGACCTTCCAGGACACCTGGTTGCCCTTGTTGATGTCCCCGGAGGTGCCGCCCGCGGTGCTGGTGTTGGTCGGGTTGAACTGCCAGTACAGCCGGGCGGACAGCACGTTCGCCCCGGCCGGCAGCAGCAGCTGCGCGGAGGCGGCGTTGGGGCCCGGGGCGTTCGGGTCGACCTTGATGAACTTGGTCCGGCCGTTGTTCGAGCCCTCGGTGTCCGAGCAGACCGTGCCGTCGCTGTCGTCGCAGGTCAGCACCGAGTTGGAGGCCATCGTGAGGTTGCCGTGCGCCAGCAGGTCGACCACCGGGTCCGGGCCGATCGGACGCTGCGTCCCGGCCCCGCGCGGCTTCGGCGCGGCGGCCTTGACCGCCGGTTTCGCGGCCGCCCGGGCGTGCCCGGTGTGCGGCGCCCCCGCGGCGAGCGGCGGCGCCAGGGCCGCGGCGCCCGCACCGAGCACCACCGCCAGCAGCGCGGACAGGACGTGCGGTGGACGCGGCCGCAGCCGTCGGACAGGTGACACGGGAACCTCGCTGTCGGGAGGCGACACGGACAGCAGAACCTCGTACCTGCGCCGGCGGGAATCGAAGCCTGACGGGTGGTTTCTTCACCCGCCCGGGTCAGCACCGGTGGCCGGACGGCCCGGGGTGTGCCGTCCGCCGCTCCGGGGGAGCGGTGGGTACCCAGGATTCGGTACGGGGGATTGGGTAGCGGTACGCATTGTTCCCGCCCCGGCCCAGCCGGTTTCCTGGAACCCGCCCAAGCCGACGACCCCTCACCCCCCGGAGGTCGCCCCCATGACCCGTCGCGAACGCCTGCGGCTCTACGCCGACGCGCACTTCACCGCCCCGGACCCCGGACTGGTCCTGCCCGCCCGCCGCAGCGGCAGCGGCCTGCGCCGCCCGGGCCTGGCCCGCCTCGCCCGGCTCTCCCGACTCGTCGAGCGCGCCGGCCACCACCGGCACGGCTGACCGGCCACCCACCCACCACCGGCACGGCCGACCGTCCACCCACCCACCGGCACGGCCGACACCACGGACAGGGTCCCGCCTCTTGAGGGAGCGGGCGGGACCCCCCTTTTTCCTCAGGAGGCCCCGTCCTCCGCCGCCAGCGCCTCGCCCAGCCCCGCCCGGCCCACCCCCAACTTGCGCAGCGCGCTCGCCACGTGGTGCTCGACCGTACGGGTCGACAGGAACAGCGCCCGGGCGATGTCCTGGTTCGCCGCACCCTGCGCCGCCAGCGCCGCGACCTGCCGCTCGCGCGGCGACAGCCGCTCGCCGTAGCCGCGCCGCCCCGGCGAGGCCGCCCGCCCCAGGCCCAGCTCGCGCCGCAGCCGCTGGCAGCGGGCCGCGTCCCAGGCCGCGCCCAGCGCCAGGTAGGCCCGCTCGGCGGCGCCGATCAGCTCCCCGGCCGCCACCCGGTCGACCCCCGCCGACACCGAGGCGGCCCGCTCCTCGGCCCGCGCCGCCTCGTACGGGCGCCCGATCTCCCGCCACAGCCCGGCGCAGCGCACGAACTCCGCGCCCGCGCCCGCCGGGTCGCCCCCGTCGGCCAGCAGCAGGCCCCGGGCGAAGGCCAGCGCCGCCACGGGGGCCGGCGCGTCCCGGCCCTCCAGGCCCGCCCCCGCCTGCCCGGCCAGCTCCGCCGCGCCCGCCCGGTCGCCCCCGGCCAGCAGCACCTCCACCGCCACCGGCAGCAGCTCCGCCGCCCGCGGCCAGGCCCCCGCCGCGCGCAGGGTGTCCAACGCCGGCGCGACCACCGCCGCCGCCCGCGCGACGTCGCCCTCCGCCAGCAGCAGCGCCGCCGGCCCGGCCGCCACCCGCAGCGCCCCGGTCACCTGCGACTCCCGCTCCCCGTACGGCTCCGCCTCCGCGAACCGGGCGTACGCCACCGCGAGCTGCCCGCGCGCCGCCGCCAGCCGGCCCAGCAGCAACGCCTGCTCGATGCCGGCCATCGCGAGGTCCGGGAACTCGGCGCCCAGCGCCGCCAGCCGCTCCTCCAGCCCCTCCCACCGCCCGGCCAGCCCGTCCAGCCGCGCCAGCGCGATCCGGCTGTAGCACTCCAGGTACGGGATCGCCGCCTGCCGGGCCAGCCGCCGGCTCTCCTCCAACAGCCGCGCGGCCCGCCGGTCGTGGCCCAGCTCGACGGCGATCTCGCCCACGTTGTACAGCGCCCGGGTGGTCTGCCGGACGATCTCCGGCCGCTCCGAGCTGCGCGGCAGCGCCTCCAGCCGCTCCCACACCGACGGGTCGCCCTCGCGGGCCAGGAAGGTCAGCCGGGTGGCCCGTACGGCCGCCGCGACCTCCTCGTCCGGGCTCGCCGCCAGGACCCGCTCGGCCCGCTCCAGCCACTGCCAGGCGCGCTCCCCGGCGCCGTCGCGCTCGTTCATGGCCAGCGCCACCATCGCCCGGGCCGCCCGGTCCGGGCGCTGCTCCAGCTCCTCCAAGGACTCCTCGATCCGGTCGAAACCGGCCCGGTCCCCGCCGTGCACGGCCATCAGGAAGCCCAGCGACAGCCGGATCTCGCCCCGGTCGGGCACCGGCAGCCGCGGATCGGCGATGATCGCGGTCAGCGTCGCGGCGCTCGCCAGCGAGTCCACCCCGTCGGCGGCGATCCGCGCCAGCGCCAGCGCCGCCCGCCCGCGCCGGCGCGGGTCCAGGTCCGGCTCGTCCAGCAGCCGGCGCAGCAGCGGCCCGGCACTGCCGCTGTCCCCGAGCGCCACCGCCTGGTCGGCGGCGGCCTCCGCCACCTCCTGCCAGGCCGCCCGGTCGCCCAGCGCCAGGGTGTGATGGGCGATCTGCACCAGCGGCCTCGGCTCGCGCGCGCCCAGCGCCGCCACCGCGCGCCGGTGCAGGGCGCCGCGCCGCGGCCCCGGCAGCCGCCGGTAGGCCACCTGCTGCGCCAGGACGTGCCGGAAGCCGTACCGGGCCAGCGGCTTCTCGCTGAGCACCGCCGCCCGCAGCGCCTCGGTCAGGCCGTCCGCCGCGGCCTGCGCGTCGAGGCCGGCCACGGCGGCGAGCAGCTCCTCCCCGGCCGGCACGCCGAGCACCGCGGCCGCGCAGGCGATCGCGGCCGCGTCCGGGGACAGCACGGCCAGCCGCTCGGTGACGGCGTCGCGCAGGCCGCGCGGCACCTCGGACTGCTCCAGGTCGGCGGCCAGGTCCGCGGCGGTGGTCAGCGCGTCCGCGCCGCGCCGCTCGCCCAGCGTGATCAGGTCCTCCTCGGCGACCAGCGGCAGGCCCTCGCTGCGCTCGAACAGCACCCGGGTGAGGGCCGCGGTCGCGCGCGGGCCGAGCGCGGCCCGCGCCAGCTCGTGCACCTCGGCCTCGGCGAGCGGGGACAGCCGCAGCAGCGCGCCGCCCACCCCGGCCGGGCGCCGGTAGGCGGCGCCGAGCACGGGGGTGTCCGGCGGCAGGTCCTCGGCCCGGTAGGTGAGCACCAGGGCCAGGCCGGGCGGCACGTCCCGGGCCAGCAGCAGGAGCAGCTCGCGGGTCGCGTCGTCCACCCAGTGCAGGTCCTCGACGACCAGGACGGTCTCGCCGAGCGCGCCCAGCAGCGCCCGCACCGCCTGGACCAGCAGCCGCAGCCCCGGCGGGCCCTCGCCGGGGGCGCCCGGGGGAGGGGGCGGGAGCCGGTCGGCGAGGTCCGGCAGTAGCGGGCGCAGCGCCCCGGCACTGGCCGGGATGCGGTCCGCGGGCGGCAGGAACGGGCCGACGCCGCGCAGCGCGTCCACCACCGGGCCGAAGGGCAGCGGCTCGCGCAGCGGGTGGCAGAAGCCGGTCAGCACCCGGCGGCCCGCGGCGGCGGCCCGGGCCGCGGCCTCGGCCACCAGGCGGGACTTGCCCAGGCCGGCCTCGCCCTCGATCAGGACGACGGCGGGCGGGCGGAGCATGGAGTCGGTGAGACGGTCCAGTTCAGGTTGACGTCCCACGAACGCGAATCCGGCGCCGGGCGATCCCGGCTCGACCGGCCGGCTCACGGCCGTCCGGCGAGTTCACGTGCGCGGCGCTCGCCGAGGAGGGGTGCGAAGGCCATGGGCACATCATGCCGTGGCCGCGCCCGGGGCTCGCCGCCGGGGCGCCGTCGCCGCCGCCTGCCTCCCACCCCGGCCCCCACCCGCAACCCAGGCCCCCTCACCCCCACCCGGTCCCGTCCGGCCCGCTCCGGCGGGGCCCCGGGCGCCACCCACGGCAGCCGGAGGCGGTCCGGTACGTTGACGAACCGTCAGTTCGTGCTCCCGGACGGCACGTTCGCGAAGGCGGAGGAACCGGAATGATCGACAGGCGCACCTTCACCAGGGCCGTCGGACTCGGCGCGGGCACCACCGCGCTGTCCCTGGCCGCCCCGCCGCCGGCCGCCGGGGTTGCCGGGGTTGCCGCCCCCGCTGGTCCGGCCGGGTCCCCCGTGCCCGGCCGGACCGGTTTCTCCCGCCTGGCCCGGGTCCGGGCAGGCGTGCTCGATGTCGGCTACGCCGAGGACGGACCGGCCGACGGCCCCGCCGTGATCTGCCTGCACGGCTGGCCGTACGACATCCACAGCTACGTCGACGTCGCCCCGCTGCTCGCCGCCCGGGGCTACCGCGTGATCGTCCCCTACCTGCGCGGCCACGGCAGCACCCGCTTCCTGTCCGACCGCACGGTGCGCAACGCCCAGCAGTCCGCCGTCGCCCTCGACGTGCTCGCCCTGATGGACGCGCTGGGCGTCCGGCGGGCCGTGCTGGCCGGCTTCGACTGGGGCTCGCGCACCGCCGACATCATCGCCGCGCTGTGGCCCGAGCGGGTCAGGGCCCTGGTCTCGGTCGGCGGCTACCTGATCACCGACGTCGAGGCGCAGAAGGAGCCGCTGGCACCCGCCGCCGAGCACACCTGGTGGTACCAGTTCTACTTCGCCACCGAACGCGGGCGCCTCGCCATGGAGGACCGGGACAGGCGCCGCGAGCTGTGCCGCCTGGTGTGGCGGCAGGTCTCGCCGACCTGGGCCTTCGACGACGCCGTCTTCGAGCGCACCGCCGCCGCCTTCGACAACCCCGACTACGCGGCGATCGTCATCCACAACTACCGCTGGCGCCTGGGCCTGGCCGACGGCGAGCGCCGCTACGACGAGCTGGAGCACCGGCTCGCCGCCCGCCCCCGGATCGCCGTGCCCACCGTCACCCTCGACCCCGGCCGCGACCCCTTCACCGCCCCCGGCGACGGCGCCTCCTACCGCGACCTCTTCACCGGGCCGTACCTCCATCGCACCCTGCCCGAGGCCGGCCACAACGTTCCCCAGGAGGCACCCGAGGCCTTCGCCCGGGCCGTCCTGGACGCCGACCGCCTCTGACGGCGAATGGACAGGCGGCCGTCCGGGCTACGTCAGGCCGGGCCGCGTCGGGCAGGGTCTCGCGGCTTCGTGGGGGAGAAGCCGCGAGACCCGGTCACCGGCGGCCGTCCGGTCGTCCGGCCGTCAACCGGCCGTCGTCCACCGCTGCTCGGAGCCGCCGGTGCAGGGCCACTGGACGACCGGGGCGCCCGGCGTCGTGCTCGAACCGCCGACCGCGGCGCACAGGCCGCTCGCCCGGTTGCTGATCTGCGCGAAGCCCGTGTCCGGGTTCGAGCCGAAGTACCAGGTCTGCTCCGGCCCCTTGTCGCAGCCGTACTGGATCAGCTGGACGCCGGCGTTCGGCGAACTCGCCGGATCGGCCAGGCACTTGCCGCTGTTCTTGTTCACGATCTCGTAGCCGCCACCGGAGTTCGGCATCGGGTAGAGGCCCCAGTACTGCTCGGCGCCGCCGTAACAGGACCACTGGATGATCCCGGCCCCGCCCGCCGTGCTCCCGGCCCCGACCGACAGGCAGTGCTGGCTGTTGTAGTTCCAGAGCTCCACGATCTCCCCGTCCCTGACCGAGGGGGACGAGGCTGCGCCGCCCTGCCCCGTCGCGGTCGGCGCCGACGCCGAGGCCGGCGTCGCCCCGACGGCGAACGCGAGCGCGGCGAGGAGCCCGAGGGCCCCCGTGCCGAGCCTCGTCCGGGGGCGGGCCGCTGTGCTGTGGCCACTGGTTGCCATGGGTGGTCTCCTCCGGGTCGGCGTCACGCGGTGCGGATGTCCCACCACTGCTGGGACTGGAAGTTCTTGACCCACAGCTGGGTCTGGGCGCCGTCGCCGGCGACGTTGATGTCGCGGTCCAGCACGGTGTTGTTGCCGTTGTTGTAGCGGACGTTGTAGATGGCCAGGTCCCCGGACGGGTGGTACCACTTCTGCTGGGTGGTGCCGTTGCACTGCCACAGCTGCACCCGGGTGCCGTTGGCGCCGCCGCCGTTGGTGTCGGCGTCCAGGCACATGCCCGGGAACCGCACGTTCTCCAGGCTGCCGTCGGTGGACAGGAACCACTCCTGCTGGGCGGTGCCGTTGCACCCCCACACCTGCACCCGGGTGCCGTTGCCGCCGTTGGTGGCGTCGGCGTCCAGGCACTGGCCGGTGGTCCCCCGGTACAGGCTGTAGATCCGGACGTACAGGCCCGCGGTGAGCGCGCCCGCCTGGGTGCCGGCCTGGGTGCCGGGCGCCTGGCCCTGGCTCCAGACCACGTGACCGGCACCACCGGTACCACCGGTGGACTCGGCGCCCTGGGCGGACGCCGCGCCCGTGGCGCCGACGACGAGGGCCGCCGTGGCGACGGCGACGGCGGCCAGCTTCTTGTGAACGATCACGGGTCCTGTTTCCTCTCGGGGCTGGACTGTGCGGTGAATCCAGCAAACGCCAAGCCGATCGACCGATCGAATGATTCGATTTCTTTCGAAGGGGCTGGCGAAGGGGGAGCGCTCGTGATCCGGATCCGCCTGGGGGCCCGGGGGTTGGGGGGCGTCAGGTTCGCGGTCTCACCGGTGGGCGCGGCGAAGGACCTGCTGCGCCTCGTCGGCTTCAGCCCGGGCACGCTCACCCCGCAGTGGCGGGCCAGGGCGACGGAGGCGCTGTCCCGCAACCGGCTGGGGCTGCTGGCCGTGGTCGGCGGCGGCGGTCCGCTCGGGTACGCGCCGGACTTCATCCGGCCGGAGCCCCCGGCGTTCCTGACCGACATCGACACGGCGCTGCACCAGATCGCGACGACCCCGCGGGAACGGGTCCACTACGAACTGGCGGGAGCCGTCAACGGGCACGCGTGGGACCGGGGTTCCGGCCACCCGCCGCCGCGGCAGCTGCTGCGGGCCCTGGAGCGGGGGGAGGAGTACGTCGCGCGCCGCCTCGCCGACGAGATGGCGCGGTTCTGGCACGGGGCACTGGCGACGTCGTGGCCGGGGATCCGGGCCAGACTGGAGGCCGACGTCACCGCGCGGGCGTCGGAGATCGCCCGGTCCGGGCTCGCCGAGGCGCTCAACCACCTGGCGCCGAACCTGGAGTGGCGCGAGGGCGAGCTGATCGTGCACCTGCGGACGGGCAGCATCCACCGGCTGACGGTGGACGCGGACGGGGTGATCCTGACGCCGAGCGTCTTCGTCGACTGGGCGCTGTTCTGCGCGGGCGAGCCGCCCGGTGTGCCGGCGCCGCGCACCCCGCTGATCGTCTACCCGGCCGGGCCGGCGGACTGCCTGGCACCGGAGCGGGACCACCCGCTGATCGGCGCGATGCGGCGCAGGCTGCTGGCGGAGCTGAGCCAGCCGCGTTCCACGACGGAGCTCGCGCAGCGGCTGTACCTGAGCCCGGCCACGGCCTCGTACCACTTACAGATCCTCCACCGGGCCGGCCTCGTGACCCGGACGCGGCAGTCCCGGCACGTCCTCTACCAGCGGTTGGGGGGAGCCGTGTAGACGTACGCCCGGTCGCGCCCCCGCCCGGTCGCGCCCCGCCCGGGGGAGGGCGAGGGGTGCGGAGTGGGAAGTCGGCCGGGCCGACTTCCCACTCCGGTCAGTGCGGCGCCGGTACGGGGTTGTCCGGCCTGTCCAGCCACACCGTCTGCCCCTCGGGCGTGGCGGTGAGCCCGAACCGCTCGAAGCCGGGCTGCCCCCGGCGACGCCACCAGCGCCAGGCCGCCTCCACCTCGTCCCACAGGCCGCGGGGGCCGGACTGCACCACCTCGTAGGCGGTCCGGCCGGGCTCCCAGTCGGCGGTGGCCCAGGACGTGACGGCCGTGTCGTGGAGCCACAGCGTGTACGTGCCGTCGGCGTACCGCTCGGTCAGCGGGAACGCGCCGGGCACCTGCACGCCGATGGCGAACATGGCCGGCCACCCGCCGACGGCGTCGGGGGAGAGGGCCGTCGATGAGACCGCCCCGTCGGCCGGCCACGGCCTGGACAGGTACTCCAGGCTGCCGGGCCGAACGGTCCGCTGCCGGCGCAGCCGCATGAAGGCGGACGACCTGACGAACCGGCCGCTCGCCGTGCCGTCGTCGCCGACCGTGAGCCGGACGACGGCCTCCCCGCCGTACTCGGGCGCCCACGGGGCGACGATCACGGCGCCGGGCCGGGACTGCTCGATCCAGGCGTACGGAATCCGGTGGACCGAACAGGTGGCGATCACCCGGTCGAACGGCGGGCCGTCGGCGAAGCCCTCCGAGCCGTCGCCCACCACGAGCCGGGGCCGGTACCCGGCGCGGGCGAGCCGGTGCCGTGCGGCGGCCGCGCTGTCCTCGTCCACCTCCACCGAGACGACGTTCCCGGCCCCCGCGCGGTGGGAGAGCAGAGCGGCGTTCCACCCGGTGCCGGTGCCGATCTCCAGCACCCGGTCGCCGTCCGCCACGCCCAGGGCGGCGAGCATGGAGAACACCATGGTCGGCATGGAGCTGGACGAGGTGGGCACGGTGCCGCGGTCGAACCCGCTGTGCTCGCCGTCGTCCCACTGCGTGGTGAGCGGCGCGTCGGAGTAGACGGCGCCCAACCACCCGTCCGGATCGGCGAAGCGGTGCACGGACTCGCCCTGGCGCACCCCGTCGGCCCGGCCCGGCCAGATCAGGTCAGGGACGAACCAGTGGCGCGGAACGGCGTGGTACGACGCCAGCCAGTCGGGGGCGAGGGATCCGTTCGCGATGAGCGCGGAGGCCAGCCTGGCCCGGCCGGCCTCCGCTTCGTGCCGGTCGCTCACGCGTCAGTGCCCGGACGCCGGGCCGCTGCCGTCCGAGGTGTTCCCGCCCTCGTCGCTGCCGCCGCCACCGTGCTTGTTGCCGCTGCTGGAGTCGTCCTGCTGACCGCCGCCCTGGCCGTTGCCCTGGCCGCCACCGTGCTTGCCACCGTCGAACTCGGGCATGCGCTTCCCCTTTTTGCTGTCGGTCGACTCCCGTGCCGCTCACGGGTGTCAGTGAGCACGTTAGGCGTGTCCGATTCGAGGGCGGGCGCGTGATTCTCGGGTATTCGAGCCGCTGGGAGCGGAGTTCGCGGGGATTCCTCACACGTCCCCGAGAGCCCGGCGGCACCGCGCGATGACCCGGTGGGCGTCGGCGCCGTAGACGGCGGAGCCGGCCAGCGTGTCCCAGACGCGCCGGTACAGCGCCACGTTGTCCGGCTGGTCGAGCCAGAGTTCGGCGTGCCAGTCCTCGACGATGACGAGCCGGTCGTCGTGGATCCAGAAGCCGTTGGCCGGCGGCAAGGTGAGCGAGGCCTCGAACGGGACGATGCCCAGGGAGACGGTGTCCAGCCCGATCACGCCGCTGAGCCGGTCGAGTTGGGCGGCCATCACGGCCGGGGGGCAGATCAGACCGCGCAGCGCGGATTCCCACATGACGATGTGGTACTTCCGGCCCGGCCGGTACAGGCTCTCCTGCCTCTGGACGCGGGCGCGTACGGCTTCCTCGACGTCGCGCGGTGACCGGTGGAGGTCGACGTACGCGCTGAAGACGTGCCGGGCGTAGTCGGGCGTCTGGAGCATGCCGGCGACCATGGCGCCCTCCCACGCGCGCATGACCGTCGAGCGGTCGTGCTCGGCGGTCAGCGTGTCCTGCACCGGCTTGTGCCCGGCGGCCAACTGCCGCCGCCAGGAGCGGGTTCCTGACTCGAAGGCGCGCAGCCTCGCCGACAGCTCGGCCGCCGCCCCGGGCTGCCCGACGCCTTCGGCCCACGCCTTGAGGTCGTCGTGGGTGGCCGTCTGCCGGCCGGTCTCCAGCTTGCTGACCTTGGACTGCGTCCAGCCCAGCCGGTCGGCCAGTTGCCGGCCAGTGAGACCGCCCTCGGCGCGCAGCTCACGGAGCCGCAGGCCGAGGGCGGTTCTGGCGTGCTGGAAGTCGGTGCTCACATGCCGGACGGTACCCCAGCGGCGAACTCGCGGTGCGGGGTGGCGTAGTGCCAGGCGGCGTCCCGCTCCTGGCAGGCGCGGGCCACCTTCACCGGGTCGGTGATCACCTCGATCTCGGTGATGTCGTCCTCGGCGTCGAAGTGCAGCAGGGCAAGGTAGCGCGAGTCGAACAGCCAGGCGTCCTCCGCCGGGAGGCCGAGCCGCTCGGCGTCGGCACGCCAGAGGTAGCGGATGTCCTCGCCGACCAGGCCGTTCCGCTCGGAGTTGTTGAGCAGGTACCGCTGCCCGACGGTGGGCGGGTTGTCCATGATGCGCACCCGCTCGAACCGCTTGCCCAGGTCCGTCTGCTCGCGGCGCGTGCGGCACCAGGGGTGGTCCAGGTCCCACGCGGGGGCCTGTCCGGCCACGAACTGCCGGTAGGTTTCGGACTCCTCGTCCGACCGGTAGCGGCGGCGGGTCTCCAGCCGGAAGGCCGTGTGCCGGCAGCTCGTGAACATCTCCTCGAACTCGTCGTAACTGACCAGCACGCGTTCGCGGTCCACGTCGCGCGGCGCGAAGTCGGCGAGCAGGGTGCGGGGCACGGTCACGAACCCCTCGCCGGGCTTGACGGCGCGGAACTGGGCGATCTCGTCGGGATCGGTCACCAGGTCTCCCTGCACGATCACCTCCCCGGTCTCCGCGTCCTCGTAGAGCGTGGGGCATCCACTGTTGCCCGAGGTGCTCCCGATGTACCGCAGTCGTCGGCTCATGGCCACTCCCCTCGAAGTCGATCAGGCTGACTCAGGATGCCCGGAGGATCACGTGGAGTGAGTGAGGATTCTCGAATATTCTCCTGCGGTGGGCGGTTGGTGTGGTGCTCCCTCGCGCCTGCCGGGCCCGTGACGCCACCTGGCACCACGCGGTGCGCTACGCGGAGTTCCGGGCTCAGGTAGTTTCCGTTATGTGAGCACCGACTTTCAGCAGGCACGGGTTGCTCTCGGTGCCCGGATGCGTGAACTCCGCACCGAGAGCGGCTTGTCCGGCCGCGCCCTGGCCGCGCTGTTGGGTTGGCCGCAGTCCAAGGTCAGCACGTTGGAGAATGGAAGGCAGTCGCCCGGCACAGCGGATCTGGTCGCGTGGGCGGAGGCCGTCGGCAGGCCTGACGCCGCTGCCGAACTCGTGGGCCGACTACGGACGCTGGAGACGCAGTACCGGTCATGGAGGCGCCAGCTCGCGGGTGGCGCGCGACCGGTGCAGGAGGCGCATGCCGCACTGGGAAAGAAGACCGGGCATCGTCAGTCGTTCGATCCGACTCTCATTCCCGGCCTGCTGCAGACGGCTGAGTACGCTCGGGCGGTCCTCGCCCGGTACACCAGGGTTCATCCCTCGATCCGTGATGTCGAGGCGGCGGTGGCGGCTCGGATGGAGCGCCAGAGGGTGCTCGCCGATCGCTCGCGTTCGTTCCACTTCCTGGTATGGGAAGGGGCGCTCCTGTCCCGTCTCTGCTCGCCGGCCGTGATGGCCGCCCAGATGAGGGCTTTGACGCCGTGGCTGGCGGGTGGGAACGTCCGGTTGGGTATCGTTCCTTTTGAGGCCGATCTGCAAGTGCCTGCGGGAGTCGGGTTCTCGATCCATGACGGCACGTTGGTGATCACCGAGTCCTGGCACGCGGAGATGTGGCTGGACGATCCGGCGGACGTCGCGCTCCACACCCGGGCATGGGACGCGCTGGCGGAGAGCGCCGTGTACGGTCCGGCGGCACATCGGGTGATCGTCAGGTCCTGGCGGGTGCCGCGTGATGATCACTGAGGAAGCAGGTCCCTCTGTCGGCGAACAACGGTCCCCGGCGCCGGGGACGACGGCGTCGGAGCGGTTCGGTGGGGTGTCTGCGCAGGAAGTCGGGCGGGCCGACTTCCTGCGCACAGGGTTCAGGCGTGGTGGTCGAACTCGCCGGCTTTGAGGGCGTGGAGGAGGGCGGCGAAGGTGGTGGGGGTGGTGCGGAGGGTGAGGTGGCCCTCGTCGGACTCGCGGAGTTCGACCATCTCGTTTGCGGCCCGCAGTTCGACACAGTTGTCGCTTGCGCCGGAGTAGCTGGACTTCTGCCAGTTGGACTCTCGCATCGGTGTCTTCCGGTTCCTTCCTGGCAGATCGGATGGGGTGTTCTGTTGCGCCCCTCGCCCTGGGGAGGGCGAGGGGCGCGGAGCGGAACCGTCAGGCGTGGTGGTCGAACTCGCCGGCCTTGGCGCCGTGGAGGAGGGCGGCGAGGGCGGTGGGGGTGGTGCGGAGGATGAGGCGGCCTTCGTCGGACTCGCGGAGTTCGACCGCGCCGCTCACCGTGCGGACTTCGACGCACGCGTTGTTCGCGCCGGAGTAGCTGGACTTCTGCCACACGGGGCTATCCATGCTTGCTCTCTATCTCCTTTTTGATCTGCCGGATGAAGTCTCGGGACTCCTCCTCCGAGAGTGCGACGGACGCCATCCGGGCGAGCATCTCGCGGTAGCTTGCGAGTGGTGCAGGAGAGTCGAGAATCAGGCTGTTGTGGGTGGTGTCGATCTGAACCGAGTCCAGCTCGGGTACAGCGCCTTCCGCGTAGATGAGGTTCTCGCTCGGGCCGGGAAGGGACTCGATGTCGAACGGTACTGCGCGGATCGAGACTTCCGAGGTCTCGGAGTGCTTGATGAGCGCTTCGAGCTGCTCAGTGAGGACTTTCGGGCCACTGAACTGCATACGGAGAGCGGCTTCGTGGATGAATGCGGC
This sequence comes from Kitasatospora sp. NPDC056800, assembly GCF_042789775.1. Classification (NCBI taxonomy): domain Bacteria; kingdom Bacillati; phylum Actinomycetota; class Actinomycetes; order Kitasatosporales; family Streptomycetaceae; genus Kitasatospora; species Kitasatospora sp. NPDC056800. Next base: position 43,344 of record NZ_JBHUAL010000045.1, read on the forward strand.
GTAAGGCGCCCGGCCTGCGCGGATGACCTGCTGCCGCTTCATCCGGAAGTCCAATCGGACGTCGACTTCATGGTGGGGCAAGGGTGGGATTGCTCTGGCGAAGACCGAGGCGGCGTAGGCATCAGTTTGCAGCAGCCCAGGTACGAACGTGATCGTGTAGGTAATGAGCCTCGCAGCGGAGTCCTCAAGCTCTGCGATATCGAGCAGGTGTGAGGAGACCGACCCGCGGTACTCCTCCCACCAACCTTGCCCACGCTCACCGATCGTCTCGGCGAGAGCGTTGATCAGCGGGGGATTGGCGCAGTGGCATGCAGCGGCGATGGTGCGGAGGCGGTTGACACTGATGCCGATCCGTCCTGATTCCATCTGCGTGACCTGAGCCGGACTTATTCCGACAATACGGCCCAGCTCTGAGCCACCGTAGCCAGCCCGTTCGCGCATCCTCCGTAGCTCAGTGCCAAGTCTGCGCTGACGGAGTGTTGGGTTTGATCGCGGCGGCATGGCTTCCTTCCAGGCGTGCGTGTGGCCAGTGTGCCGCGCGTGTCGATCGGCGGTCCACCAGTTGCCACCCTAGGGTGAACTTCCCCAAGGAGTGGAAAATTGGATACTGGCCTGCGCTAGGGTCGATCTCACATCGATCCGACGGATCGTCAGTAACGCCTGCTAGCAAGCACCGCAGAGCAGCCATGTCCTTCTCCACCGGCCTGGCTCACGGCGACACATGTTCCGCCGGTTCCCCCTCACTCACGCCTCGGGAGAACTCCCATGCGTCACATCAACACCCCCACCATCGCGGTCGCGCGGCAGACGCTCCGCAACACCATGACCCGCGTCGGCTGGCCTGCCTCCCCGATCTTCGACGCGCAGCTCGCGCTCTGCGAGCTCCTCGTCAACGCGTGGCGGCACACCGAGACCCCCGCGCCGCTGGTCGAGATCATCTCCGAGGGGGACGTCCTCCGGGTCTCCGTCACGGACGAGAGCCCGGTCCTGCCCTCCAGCCCGCCGCTGTCCCTGCTCGCCGAGTCCGGCCGGGGCCTCCAGCTCGTCGCCGCCCTCACCCACGGCTGGGGCGTCGACCCGCACGAGCGTGCCAAATCCGTCTGGTTTGAGCTGCGGAAGGGCGCCGTCTGATGATCTACCGTCCCGGCCGTCACCCGATGCTGCCGACCGACCCCCGGATCCGCTACTACACCGAGGACCACATCAGCGCCCTCCTGGACGAAGTCGTGGAGCGGGGGCGTGAGTTCGGCCTGATCTTCCCCTCGATCGGCACCGACCGGACCATGGACGGCCGCGTCCTCGTCCGCTTCAACACGGCGCCGGCGTCAACGCTCCTGAACCTCCTCACCCTGCTCCTCGACGCCGAGCGCAGGACCGCGTGCGATACCTGATCGGGACGGCCTTCGCCGTCCTCCTCGCCCTCGCGACCGCCATCGTCGCCCTGGGCATCGTCACCATCCTCCGCGCGGCCCCGCCGCCCGACGAGGACGCCTGACCCCGCCAGCCCCCGCCGCCCACGCGCCGGGGGCTCCGGCACTGCTTCATTCAGGCCCTTGACGGCCCTTCACCGGCGGGGCCATGGTCCAGTTCATCCCCGGTCGGACAGTGAGGTCAACGACGGTGGCAACGGCGGTCGGCCCTGACCAGTAGGGGTCTGAGCGGACGAGATGGGGCGGGGAGCTGGGCGAGCGCGTTCGCTTGCCCAGCTCCCCGCTGGATTACTTGGTTGCTGGCACCAACACCCTTACCAGTGCGATCACTTGTCGATTGCTCGCCAGGACGAACTTCCTCGTCGTTGCCGAGGGGATGAACATGGCGATCAAGAGCATGAGGCTCATCACCACCACCGCGACGGTCACCGGCACTGCGAGCGCGAGCCGGGCCCACACGCTGAAAGGAACCGTCACCGGCACCCCCCGGACAGCGAGGTCCGGGCGTCAAGTACATTGCCGGATATGGCCCTTTGAGCTATGGTCAATACCAAGCGAACCTTCCCTGTCAAGCTCGGCGGGGTGAAGGAACGGACGGCTCCCGCTGGAACGGGGGCCGTCGGCATTTTGGGCCGACGGTTGTGCTGTCCGCTCGCTGCTGAGCCTAGAACACGCTCTCCCGCATCAAGGTTCCTCGGCTTCATAGCCGCAACCGCGGATTTGACAAGGGGGGGATCGAAACCCGCCAGCCGAGGTTTAGTTCTGCCCGGCCGTGACGGCGCATGCGAAGGTATCGTGAACTGCGGTGTCGTCCCAGGTTTTCGCAGCTCCATCGAGCTATTTACGAGGTCAAGTCGGACCCGGTATTTGTCCGGTTCCAGCCTCTCCCGTGCGAGCACTTGTCAGCTAGAACTGACACTCATGGGGGAGCGATATCGCTGGAAGGGCCCGTCCCACTTCGACGCCACACCTGAGACCTTCGGTGACGGGCTCAAGCTGGCCCCTGCGGTCCGCGCACTGCGCGAGGCGGTCAACAAGCTCCGCGAACTCGTTCCCAGGCCCGTCGGTGGTCAGGTCGATGAGCTGCTGGATGCCCTGGCCCGACTGACGGCGATCGAGAAGGCCGTGGCCGCAGAGAGAACCCTTCTGCTGGCCGAAGCCAACTACCACGGGGCGACGTGGGAACAGATGGCCCATGCATGCGGCGTCCGGCGCCAATCGCTGCACAAGCGCTACGCGGAGCGTGTCACGCGTGTCATCGGCATCTGCTCGGACTCCAACTCGGAGAAGCCGCTACGGTTGATCATGGAGCTCTATCCGAAAACCTTCTACCGCCTCGTCGAAGTGGGCCTGATCAACCCCGAGCCCTCAAGGGCCGACGGTAGGCGCCGACTGGCCTTCCGCAGGCATACCCATGCCATTGATGTCGCTCTCGCCCAGCAGCAGGAAGCACCGAAGGGCAGTTCGGTAGACAGCGATTGATCACGGCGCTGGTCCTGGCGACGCACTGTGGCTGAGGAGTGGGTCATTGTCGGATCGATCCTGTACGAGCCGTCTACGCGTGGCGTCCCGCCGAAGGCATAGCCGACGAGACGCTGCGAGCCCGGGTCCTGGCCGCCCTGCAGTGCCCGCCGGCCCCGCCCGTACCCCGTGCGGGCGGGGACGCACACGCCGTCGAGGGGGCGCCTGCTCCAGCAGGTCCCGCGCGAGCGCCGGCCGAGGGCGGGGGGAAATCCGGTTGCCGCGGGGCGCCGTCCCGATCATGATCTCCCGCATGGACTTTTGATGACTGCCACGTAGTACGTACCTGTCGCGCGATCGACCTCGGAGCCTGACGAACCGGCCCCGGGGCGATGGGTCGCGCCCCTCGTGAGCATCCGTCAGAGAGCGGGAGCAGCCGAGTGAGTTCGGCATGCCCTCCTGCTGAGTCCTGAAAGCACCCCACACACATGAATACCGACCGCAAGGCCCTGTGGGCCGTGCGTCAGTCCGCCCTGCCCACCGTCGTCCGGCCCTGCCCGGACTGCCCCGGCACGCGGCACCGCGCCTCGGGGAAGATCCGCGTCAACGCGAACGGCAAGCTGCTCGACGTCTGGCTGCTGCTGAGCTGCGCGATGTGCGACCGGACCTCGAAGGCGCCCGTCCACGAGCGCGCCCACGTCTCGACGCTGGAGCCGGCCCGGCTGGTGGCGTACGAGACCAACGACCCGGCAGCGGTACGGGAGTTGGTGATGAGCGCGTCGCTCGCGGCGAAGAACCGGTACCGGCTCGACTGGACCGGGACGTGGGAGCTGGAGACCCGCATGCCGCTGTACGCGCTCGACGACCCGAACCCGCTCCCGGTGCGGGTGCGCTTCGAGCTGCCCGCGCCGGTCCGGGTGGAGCGGCTGCTCCAGCTCGGTCTCGGCCTGAGCCGGGCCGAGGTGCGCCGCCTGGTCGCGGACGGCCGGATCCGCCTGCCGTTCGCGCCGGACGCCAAGGCGCACCAGGACTTCGAACTCACCATCCACGGCCCCGGTTCCGTCGACGCGGCCAAACACGCGAAGTCCCCCGACGCGCCCGCCGCCGAACCCACCGCCCCGGCCCGGATCGGGCTGCCGCCCGCACCCGGCAGGGAGTTCCCACGCCGGGCCGCGGCGGCCGGCAGTATCTGATAGGTCGGGCGGACGGCCTGCTCGCGATGGACGAGGAGGCCGCCGACACCGTCCGCGTCCCCGATCCGGCCCGCCCGCGTCCCGCGCGGG
>NZ_JBHUAL010000046.1:0-46439 GCF_042789775.1 Kitasatospora sp. NPDC056800
CGCGATCAGGCCGGTCCGGTCGCTGTCCGCACCGGTGGAGGCCAGGTTCGCGTCCACCGGCCGGGCGGCCGCGGCGGGAACGTTGTCCGCGGACAACACGCCGGGCTGCGAAGCGGCCGGAGCGGGGGCGGCGGGCGCCGTGGTGGTGTCGCCGGCCGGCTGGGCGACGCCCGCGCCGCCGTCCGGCTTCGACTGCGAGCCGTCGGAGCCGGCCGGCCCGGTCGGGGGCTCGCCGGCCTTGTGGGTGCCGGTCGGGGAGGGCTTCGGCGCGGGGGCGACGACCTCGGTGGTGGCGCCCTGCGAGCACATGGTGGTGCCCCGGAAGGGCATCTCCTCACCCTCGTTGACGAACACGCAGGGGTTCAGCGCCGTCCTGCCCAGCGGGCTGTCGGCGGGGTAGCTGACCCGGACCCGCCGGGTGGTCGAACTCTGGGGCGCCGCCGAGGAGTTGCGACCGTCCAGGTAGTGGCCCGCCACGGGCTCCGCCGGGGCCGTGACGCCCGGCACGGTGGTCCACTTCCCGTCGGCGCCGCGGACCTCGACCTTGGCGAGGCGGTCGGTGAACAGCACGTTGCCGAGGTTGGTGTAGGCGGACGGCGTCGGGTTCGAGAGCACCGCGTCGAACTCGACGGGCTCGCCGCCCGCGACGACCTCGGCCGGGACCCCGGACACGCCGTTGCTGATCCCCTCCACCTTGACCACGTGGCTGTCGGTGAGCGGCGGCTCGACCGGGGAGTCCTGCGACCAGCCCTTGACGCCGGTGCGGAAGGTGAGGCTCGGGCCGGTGCCGCCGTTGGTGGCCCCGTCATGGGGCCTGCCCATCGGGACGCCGAGGCGCAGCCGGACGTCGGTGCCGCCCGCCGGGACCACGACCTTGCCGGTGCCGCCCGCGTTGACCACCTTGTCCGCCCCGGGGCGCTCCGTCAGCTCCACCGGCAGCCAGCCGCCGGTCAGCTCGCTGAAGTAGTCGAGGCTCAGGGCGTTCGGCGGCGTCCCGAGGTCGCTCTCGATCTCGAAGTCCAGCACGACGGAGGTGCCCTGGTCACCCGGGTTGCCGAGGTGCTCGGTGAACTCGACCGGCCCGCCCGCGAAGCCGACCACCGCCGGGGTGTGCACGGTGAGGCTGAGCGGCCCGGCGGCGGCGAAGGCCGGGGGCGCGGTCACGGCGCCGCCGGCGAGCAGCGCGGCGGTCAGCGCCAGCGCCGGGGTGAGCCGGCGGGCCCGGTTCAGGGCACGGTTGGTCTTGCGCATGGGATTTCCCCCTGGATATCCGTCCCGGACCGGTACGACCGGATCCGGGCAGCACGAAGCGGGCCTGATGAGTAGTGTGATCGCGTCCGTGCCCGACGGGCCGGCCGTTCCGGCGGCGTTTCCCGCCGCTCACTCACAAGGACGTGCGGGGGGCGCGGAGGTTGCGGGTCGTCCCGAAGCTTTTTCCGGGAATCCCGCCCGACCCCGCCGGCCCGCTCTCAGGCCTCGCCGGTCCGCTCTCAGACCTCGTACACCGCGCCGGCCCGGGCGACCTCGACCGGCCCCGGGTAGGCGGCCGCGGCGTCCCGCCGGTTGTGCTCGGCGTCGGTCCACGGGGGGATGTGGGTCAGGACGAGCCGGCGGGCGCGGGCCGCGGCGGCGTGCTCGCCGGCCTCGCGGCCGTTGAGGTGGACGGCCTGGTAGGTGTCGCGCCCGTCGATGTACGCGGCCTCGCAGAGGAAGAGGTCGGTGTCGCGGGCGAGTTCGACGAGTTCGGCGCTCTCGCCGGTGTCCCCGCTGTAGACCAGCGAGCGGCCGTCGTGCTCCAGCCGGAAGGCGAAGGCGTCGACGGGGTGGTTGACCTGGGCGACGTCGATCCGGAACGGGCCGAGCCGGAAGCCGCCGGGGGTGAGGGTGCGGAACTCGAACACCTCCTTCATGCCGGGGTTCTCCGGCATGTCGTAGGCGCGGGCGAGCCGCTCGGCGGTGCCGGCCGGGCCGTACACGGGCAGCAGTTCGGGGCAGCCCTCGGCGCGGTAGTTGCGGGCCACCCAGTAGGCGCACAGGTCGACGCAGTGGTCGGCGTGCAGGTGGCTGAGCAGGACGGCGTCGACGTCGTAGAGGCCGGTGTACTTCTGGAGGGCGCCGAGGGCTCCGTTGCCGAGGTCGAGGACGACGCGGTAGCCCTCGGCCTCGACCAGGTAGCTGGAGCAGGGCGAGTCGGCGGCCGGGAAGCTCCCCGAGCACCCCACCACGGTCAGTTTCATCCGAGCCCCTCCGCCCCGACACATCCTGGCTGCTGCTGGAAAACGGCATCGCCGTCCTCCACGGGCACAGCGTGGAAAACAGCATGGAAAACGGCAGGCCGGGCCCGGTGGACCGGCCGGTAGCACTGCGTTGGTGTGTCGAGGGTAAGGGCGGAGCGGCACTTTGCCCCCGTCCCCGTGCCGGGCTGTGGGCGGAATCACCAGAACGCCCGGGGCGGGGGCGCGGGCGGTTGACGGGCCGGGGGATCAGCGGCGGCGGGGCCGGTTGCGGGCCCAGCTGCGGATGGTGAACGGGTACCACCGCGGGTGGCCGCTGCCGTCGATCACGTCCGGATCGGGCAGCAGCCGGTGCCTCCGGTAGCTGCGGACGGTCTCGCGCCGGACGTTGATGTGGCGGGCGATCTCGGCGTAGGACCACAGCTCGGGGCCACGGGCCACGGGGCACCTCCGGGGGACGGGGGCGGACGTTCGTGACGCAGCCTTGCCGGGACGGCCGGGGCTCCGGGCGCAGAACGGGCATTGTGGCAGTTCCGTGACGAACCGGGAGCAATGCGCGGACAAATGCCCGGACGGGTGTCCGGCCGTCGCGGTGGTGGCGTTCACCCCCGGCCCGGTACGGTTCGCCGCATGAACGGCATGACCGCTACCTGGCTCGTCCTGTCGCTGCTGGGCGTCGCGCTGCTGGCCGCCGCCGCGGCGGCGCTGGTGCGGCGCACCCGTCCGGCGCCGCGTCCGTCCGGGCCGGCCGGTCCGCGGCCGCGGCCGGGGCCGGGGCCGGGGGCCGGCCCGCGGCCGCAGGAGGTCTGGTGGGCGCTGGTGCCGTTCGAGGACGGCCCCGGTGCCAAGGACCGCCCGTGCCTGGTGCTGCGGGTGCACGGCCGGACCGCCACCGTCGCGAAGATCACCAGCAAGCACCACGCGGAGCGCCCGGGCGTGCTGCCGCTGCCGCCCGGCGTGGTGGGCGACCGGCAGGGCCGGGCCAGCTGGCTGGAGACCGACGAGCTGCGCGAGGTGCCGCTGGCGGACTTCCGCCGCCGGGCCGGCACGGTGGACCGGCAGGTCTGGGCCCGGGCGCGGAAGGTGTTGCAGGGCGGATAGGCCCTACGCCCAGAGCTGGCCCTGCAGCGCCTCGACCGCGGCCTCGGTGGACTCGGCGGTGTAGATGCCGGTGGAGAGGTACTTCCAACCGCCGTCCGCGACCACGAAGACGATGTCCGCGCGCTCGCCGGCCGCCGCCGCCTTGCGGCCGACGCCGATCGCCGCGTGCAGGATGGCGCCGGTCGAGACGCCCGCGAAGATGCCCTCCTGCTGGAGGAGTTCACGGGTGCGGCGGACGGCGTCCGCGGAGCCGACCGAGAACCGGGTGGTGAGCACCTCGGCGTCGTACAGCTCGGGGACGAAGCCCTCGTCCAGGTTGCGCAGCCCGTACACCAGGTCGTCGTAGCGCGGCTCGGCGGCGACGATCCTCACGCCGGGGACCTTCTCGCGCAGGTAGCGGCCGACGCCCATCAGGGTGCCGGTGGTGCCGAGGCCGGCCACGAAGTGGGTGACGGTCGGCAGGTCGGCGAGGATCTCGGGGCCGGTGCCGGTGTAGTGGGCGCCGGCGTTGTCGGGGTTGCCGTACTGGTAGAGCATGACCCAGTCGGGGTGCTCGGCGGCGATCTCCTTGGCCATCCGGACGGCCGTGTTGGAGCCGCCGGCGGCCGGGGACGGGATGATCTCGGCGCCCCACATGCGCAGCAGCTCGCGCCGCTCCTCGCTGGTGTTCTCGGGCATCACGCAGACCATCCGGTAGCCCTTGAGCTTGGCGGCCATGGCCAGCGAGATGCCGGTGTTGCCGCTGGTGGGCTCCAGGACGGTGCAGCCGGGGGTGAGCCGGCCGTCGGCCTCGGCGCGCTCGATCATGTGCAGGGCCGGGCGGTCCTTGATCGAGCCGGTGGGGTTGCGGTCCTCCAGCTTGGCCCAGAGGGTCACCAGGCCGTCGGCGTTGCCGGGGACGGCGGCGGACAGCCGCGGCAGGCGGACCAGCGGGGTGTTGCCGACGGCTTCGAGCGGACTGTCGTAACGCAAGGGAGGCCTCCGGCCACGGCGGTGAGGGTGGAGAGGGATGGTTCCCCCGCCGTGGCGACGGGGGAACCGGTCAACGCTAGCGGGCGCCGCCGGCCACGGCGGGCAGGATGGTGACGCTGTCGCCGTCGGCGAGGACGGTGGAGATGCCCTCCAGGAAGCGGACGTCCTCGTCGTTCAGGTAGACGTTGACGAAGCGGCGCAGCTCGCCGCCCTCGACCAGGCGGGCGGCGATGCCCGGGTGGCGGGCGTCGAGGTCGGTGAAGAGTTCCCCGAGGTTGCTGCCGTTGCCCTCGACGGCCTTGGCGCCGTCGGTGTAGGTGCGGAGGATGGTCGGGATGCGGACCTCGATGGCCATGGGTGCGCTCCTGTGCGAGTCGTGGAGTGGGTGGGCCGCGGCGGACGCGGCGGGGCGGGCGCCCGGGCCCGGCGTCGCCGCGGGGCGGTGGGCCCGGGTGAGGTGGTGAAGCGGCTCTCAGCGCGAGCGCGCGGGCGTGCCGGGACAGATCGCACCGGCGTGCCGGCACAGGTCGATGTGCAGGCGCGCCACGAGGCGGGTGCCCGGGGCCTGGGTGCTCACATCGACGGAACGCATGGGCTCATCGTATAGATTCCCGGGCTCGCTTCGACATGCCCGTCTCGGGATCCGGATGTTCCCGTTCCCAGGGCTGAGACGACGACGGCCCGCCGCCCCCACGGAGGGGTCGGCGGGCCGGGTCCGCGCCGGTACCGGTCACACCTGGTAGGCCTCGACGACCTGCACGTCTTCCTCTGTGATCTCGCCGTCCACGATGCGGAACGAGCGGAACTGGTAGGGGTCCTCCTCGCCGTTGCCCTCGGCGGTGGAGACCAGGACGTAGTGGGCGAACGGCTCGGAGGCGTAGCTCACGTCGGTGCGGGAGGGGTAGGCCTCGGTGGCGGTGTGCGAGTGGTAGACGATCACCGGCTCCTCGTCCCGGTCGTCCATCTCGCGGTAGAGCTTGAGCAGGTCGCCCGAGTCGAACTCGTAGAAGGTGGGCGAGCGGGCCGCGTTGAGCATCGGGACGAACCGCTCGGGCCGGCCGCTGCCGGCCGGTCCGGCGACCACGCCGCAGGCCTCGTCCGGGTGGTCGGCGCGGGCGTGGGCCACGATCCGGTCGCGGAGTTCTCGGGTGATGGTCAGCATGCGGTCAGGATAGCCACGCCCCGGCGGCCGTCCGCCGGGTGTCCGAGGCTCGGTCAGCGGGCGTCCACGTTCCCCTCGAGGGTGTTCCCGGTGGAGGCGGGCGCCCCGTCCGGCGCGGCGCCGAGGACGGCCTGCGGGTCGCGGCGCTTGAGCACCTGGTAGCCGCCGACCAGCAGCAGGGCCCAGACCGGGAAGACGAACAGCGAGATCCGGTTGTCCCGGTCCAGCGCGATCAGCACCACGACCACCGCGAGGAAGGCGAGCGCGGCCCCGCTGACCCAGGTGCCCCCGGGCGCCTTGAAGGTGGGCGGCGGCAGGTGGCCGGCCCGCCAGGCCCGGCGGTAGCGGATCTGGGAGATCAGGATCATCGCCCAGGTCCACAGGCCGCAGACCGTGGCGACCGAGGTGATGTACTCGAACGCCCGCGCCGGGACGACGCCGTTGAGCACCACGCCGATGCCCATCAGCAGACAGGAGACGGTGATCGCGAAGGCCGGGGTGCGGCGGGAGTTGAGCCTGGTGAGCCGTCCCGGGGCCTGCCCCCGCAGCGCGAGGTCGCGCAGCATGCGGCCGGTGGAGTACATCCCGGAGTTGCAGGAGGAGAGCGCGGCGGTGAGTACCACGAAGTTGATGATGCCGGCCGCCGCCGGGATGCCGATCTTGCCGAAGGCGGCGACGAACGGGCTGACGCCGGGCCGGAATTCGGTCCACGGCACGAGCGAGAGGATGACCACCAGGGCGCCGATGTAGAACAGCATGATCCGCCACGGCAGGGTGTTGATGGCCCGCGGCAGGGTCTTCTCGGGGTTCTCGCTCTCGCCCGCGGTGACACCGACGAGCTCGACGCCCAGGTAGGCGAACATGACGATCTGAAGGGTCATCACGGTGGAGCCGATGCCCTCGGGGAAGAAGCCGCCGTCCTGCCAGAGGTGGCCGAGTGACGCGGTGTCACCGGCCTTGCTGAAGCCAAGGGTCAGCACGCCGACGCCGATCAGGATCATGCCGATGATGGCGGTGACCTTGACCATGGAGAACCAGAACTCGATCTCGCCGAACAGCTTCACCGAGATCAGGTTGGCCGCGTAGAGCAGGACCAGGAAGGTCAGCGCGCTGGCCCACTGCGGTATGCCGGGCGCCCAGAACCGCACGTAGACGGCGGCGGCGGTGGTCTCCGCCATGCCGGTGACGACCCAGAACAGCCAGTACGTCCAGCCGGTCACATAGCCGGCGAAGGGACCGAGGAACTCCCGGGCGTACTCGGCGAAGCTGCCGGAGACCGGGCGGTAGGTGAGCAGTTCGCCGAGCGCCCGCATGATCACGAAGATCACCAGGCCGGCGACGGCGTAGGAGAGGATCAGGCTGGGACCGGAGCGGGAGATCGCGGTGCCCGCGCCGAGGAACAGGCCGGTGCCGATCGCACCGCCGATCGCGATCATCTGGATCTGGCGGCTGCCGAGCCCGCGCTCGTAGCCCTCCGCATCCGGTGGAGTATCGACCCTTTCGTCGTACAACTTCTCGGCCACTGTGCACCGTCCTGGTCGGTCTCGGGGGTGGAGAAGTCGTACCACGCAGGGTTCGGATAGCGGCGTCCATCTGAGCGTTATTTGAGCATGACCTGGTATGTTCTGTCCCATTTTGATGGGAAAAGCCCCGGCTGATCGTCCATATTCTGGACAAAACGGCCGGGGCTTGCCCGGAATCGGGCAGGATCGACCCCGCAGGGCGATCCGTGCGACACGGTGCGCATACGGCGACCCCCGCGGAGCGGTCCGCGCGTAGCGGTCCGCGCAGGTCAGTCCGCCATCGCCTCCAACAGCGACTCCTGCAGCGCGCCCAGCCACAGGTACGCCATCACCAGCGGCTTGCGCTCGTCCTCGTCGGGCAGCTCGTAGAGGCCGTCCTCGTCGTCCTCGGTGACCTCCAGCCGGACGCCGACGGCCAGCCGCAGGTCGTTCAGCGCGCCCAGCCAGCGCAGGCAGTCCGGCGCGGCCAGCTTGAGCACCCCGCCGCCGCCGAGCCCGTCCAGCGCCCGGACGACGAACAGCGCGTCGTCCCGCTTGCGGGCCCGCAGGTCCAGCTCGGTGAAGCGGCGGAACTCCCCGGACGCGACCTCGGCCTCCTCGTCCGCCGGCTCCTCCGGGTCGCTGTAGGCGTCCGGGAAGAACCGGGCCAGCACCGGGTCGGCGGGCGCCTCGGTCGGGCCCTCGGCGAACAGCGCGGCCAGCGGGTCGTCGCCCTCCCCGCCCGGACCGGGGCCGATCAGCTCCAGCACCTGCACTTCCAGCGAGCGCAGGATGGAGGCCTCCCACTCGTCCAGCGCGATCGCCGCGCCACCACCGCCGGCGCTCTCGAACAACCCAGCCATCTGTATCGGTCAGCCCGTCTTCGTCGTCTTCGGTCGTACGGCCGGCGCCGGTCGGCCCGGTGTCAGTCGGCTCGGCGTCAGTCGGCCCGGCATCAGTCGTGCTGCAGCGTCGCCCAGAGGCCGTAGCCGTGCATCGCCTGGACGTCGCGCTCCATCTCCTCGCGGGAACCGCTGGAGACCACCGCCCGGCCCTTGGTGTGGACGTCCATCATCAGCTTCCGGGCCTTGTCCTTCGGGTAGCCGAAGTAGGCCTGGAAGACGTACTGGACGTAGCTCATCAGATTGACCGGGTCGTTGTGCACGATGGTCACCCAGGGCGTGTCCGGCTCGGTCACCGGCACCCCCTCGACCTCCGGGCGCTCGATCTCCACGGGCGCGACGCTCACCCCGGTCCTCCTCGCTGCACAGTCGTCCGTAACCACTCATGCCCCATGCTGCCATCCGGGGGACACCCGGGCGATTCCGCCCCGGCACGCTCGACGAGAAATCGTCACTCTGACGCTAAGTGGTAGTAGCATCATCCGTATGGACGCCACTTCCGTGCGAGCGGCCGCTTCGACCGCCCTGCTCACCGACCGCTACGAGCTCACCATGCTGCAGGCCGCCCTGCGCAGCGGGGCCGCGCACCGCAGCTCCGTCTTCGAGGTGTTCACCCGCCGCCTGCCGAGCGGCCGCCGCTACGGCGTCATGGCCGGCACCGGCCGGGTGCTGGACGCCGTCGAGAACTTCCGCTTCACCTCGCCCCAGCTGGACTGGCTGGCCGACCAGGGCGTGGTCGACGAGGAGACCCTGCGCTTCCTCGCCGACTACCGCTTCCGCGGCGACATCCACGGCTACCCCGAGGGCGAGGTCTACTTCCCCGGCTCTCCCCTGCTCACCGTCGAGGGCACCTTCGCCGAGGCCGTGATCCTGGAGACGGTGATCCTCTCGATCCTCAACCACGACTCGGCCATCGCCGCCGCCGCCTCCCGGATGACCGCCGCCGCCGGCGGCCGCCCGGTGATCGAGATGGGCGCCCGCCGGGCCCACGAGCACGCCGCCGTCTCCGCCGCCCGGGCCGCCTACGTGGCCGGCTTCGCCGCCACCTCCGACCTGGAGGCCGGCTTCACCCACGGCATCCCGACCACCGGCACCGCCGCCCACGCCTTCACCCTGGTGCACGACAGCGAGCGGGACGCCTTCAAGGCGCAGATCGCCTCCATGGGCAAGGGCACCACCCTGCTGGTCGACACCTTCGACCTGCGCGAGGCCGTGCGCACCGCGGTCGAGGTGGCCGGCCCCGACCTGGGCGCCGTCCGGATCGACTCCGGCGACCTCACCCTGCTGGCCCACCGGGTCCGCCGCCAGCTGGACGACCTCGGTGCCGACCGGACCAGGATCATCGTCACCTCGGACCTGGACGAGTACGCGATCGCCGCCCTGGCCGCCGCCCCGGTCGACGGCTACGGCGTCGGCACCAGCCTGGTCACCGGCAGCGGGCACCCGACCTGCGCGATGGTCTACAAGCTGGTCGCCCGGGCCGAGACCGACGGCGGGCCGCTGATCCCGGTCGCCAAGCGCGCGGCCGGCGGCAAGACCAGCATCGGCGGCCGCAAGTGGGCGGCCCGCCGGCCCGACGCCGACGGCGTGGCCGAGGCCGAGGTGGTCGGCACCGGCCCCGTCCCGGACTACCTGCGCCCGCACCTGACGCAGGTGCCGCTGGTCCTGGGCGGCGAGACCGTCGGCCGGGAACCGCTCAGCGCCGCCCGCGACCGGCACGTGCGCGCCCGCGCCGCGCTGCCGCTGTCGGCCACCCAGCTGTCCAAGGGCGACCCGGTGCTGCCGACCGAACTGGTCCTGCCGGCCGGCCCCGGCCGCTGACCGGAACCCGGGGCCGGACCACCGGACCGGCCCCGGGTCTCCCGTCGCCGCCCCCGTCCCTGTCCCCGTCCCCGCGGACGGGATGTCCCGGACCGGCCCCGGGGCTTCCGCCCCCGGGCGCCACTCCCTAGAGTCAGCCGTAGAGTTCCCCGAGTTCCCCCGGAGCTCCCCGAGTACCCCCCGCGCCCGGCACGGCCGGGCCGCGTACTCCCGAGGGCTCCCCCACCGGGGCGCCGCCTCCCGCGGGCCCCCGAGATCCGAGGATGCGAGTCATGCACCGGGCACTGATCGTCGTCGACGTGCAGAACGACTTCTGCGAGGGCGGCAGCCTGGCCGTCGCCGGCGGCGCCGAGGTGGCCGCCGCCATCACCGACCTGATCACCGAGTCCTCCCCCGGCTACCGGCACATCCTCGCCACCCGCGACCACCACATCGACCCGGGCGACCACTTCTCCGCCGAGCCGGACTACGTCGACAGCTGGCCGCCGCACTGCGTGGCCGGCACCGAGGGCGTGGGCTTCCACCCCAACTTCGCGCCCGCCGTCATCTCCGGCGCGGTCGAGGCGGTCTTCGACAAGGGCGCCCACTCGGCGGCGTACAGCGGCTTCGAGGGGCTGGACGAGAACAACCGCGGTCCGGTGGAGTGGCTGCGCGAGCGGCAGGTCGACCAGGTCGACGTGGTCGGCATCGCCACCGACCACTGCGTCCGGGCGACCGCGCTGGACGCCGCCCGGGCGGGCTTCACCACCCGCGTGCTGCTGGACCTCACCGCCGGGGTCAACCCGGAGACCACCGCCGCCGCGCTGGCGGAGCTGCGGGCGGCCGGGGTCGAGCTGGTCGGCGCACCGGTGGTCCGTTCGTAACGGCATTCGGGGGCGTGCCGTGCGGGCGTGTTGTGGGTGCGGCCGGCGTGTCCCGGTCGGCGGCGTCGCCCGCTCAGACCACCAGCAGCTCCACCACGTCCGTCCCGCCGACCCGGTACGCCTCGCGCAGTTCGCCGCCGACCGCGTCCGGGTCGGCGGCCAGCGCGGCCCCGCAGACGTACACCACCCGGATGCCCAGGTACTCCATCCGGTGCTGCCCGCCGCGCACCCAGGCGGCCTCGCCCTCGCTCACGCTGCGCAGCTCCGAGTCCACCTCCACCGCGACGCCCCGCTCCGGCCAGTAGAGGTCCGGGACGGCGATGTACGTGCCGCCGCGCATCCGCAGCTCGGGGGCGTTCAGCGGGGCGGGCAGCAGCCGCTCGTCCACCAGGCGGCCGATCCGCTCCAGCGCCAAGTCCCGCTCGACGGCCAGCAGTTCGTCCAGGGCGGCCCGCACCCGCGGCTCGCAGGTCAGCCCCGAGTCGGTCAGCTCGGACACCAACTCCCGTACCGTGCAGCGGTTCCCGGGCAGGGCGACGGCCTCCCGCAGCACCTCGCGCACCGGCGCCGCGCCACCCGGCTCCGCCGTCCACTCGACCAGCGCGTCGGCGACCGCCCGGGCCACCGGCGCACAGGCCAGGCCGTGCACCGAGCGGGCCACCAACTCCCGTTCGGTGCGCCGGATCCGCACCTCGCCGACGTCCTTCAGCCGGCGCTGCCGGGGCACCAGGACGTCCACCCCGGTCACCGCGGGCAGCCGGGGCACAACCGTGAAGCCGTACAGCGCCAGCGCGGCCGTACCGGTGATCACCGCGCCCTCCCGGCGGCCCTCCTCCCGGCCGTTCTGCGCGGCGTACAGCAGCGCGGCCCACATCCGCTGCTCCGGGGTGGGCTCGGCGGACTGCAGCAGGTAGACCCGGGGCAGCACCCGCCGCCAGGGGCCGCCCCGGCGGCAGTGCTCGGTGATGATCCGGGCCGGCACGCCCCGGGCGCGCAGCTGGCTCGCGGTGACGACGTTCTGTTGACGCTTCGCCAGCTCCTCCAGGGACGGCGGCGGCGACGGAATCCGGTAGCTCATGCCGACACCATCCCCAACCGTCCGGACCCGCCACCGAGACCCTGACGCACTGTTACCCAACCGTCGCGAAACCGGGATCAGCTCGCACTAAAGTCCTCATACCCTCACTCATTTGGAGTAATTGACGCTCATCAGGTTGTCATATGTGATCGAAAACGATCGCCGACCTGGTCGCCTGACCCAGAGTGATCAAAGGCATACGGCGAGGGACCCCCAAGGCGTCAATCCCGCCCCGGGGATTGCCTAGGCTTACGTCATGTCACGTGACGAGACCGCCGGCCTCCGCGCGGCCCAGCTCCGCCTCGGCCGTCTGCCCGGATACGTCCGCCGCCCGGACCCCGCCCGCCGCAGCGGCGAGAAGGGGCATACGTACAAGAAGGGCTGGGAGGTCCGCTTCACCGCCCGCAGTGAGGCCGAGATAGCAGAGATCCGCGACCTCGTGGTCGCCGCCGGGTTCGCCCCGGCCAGGCCCTTCTTCAAGGGCCACCAGCTCATCCAGCCCGTCTACGGCATGGCGGCCGTACAGGCCTACCTGGCCGCTAGACAGGCCGCCGAGGAGCATGCCGCCCGGGCCGCGCTCGGCCGCCGACGACGGGCCACCGGACACGCCCCCGGGGCGCTCACGGGGGGCGTGCACGCCCCTGCCGCGCACGCCACAGGTGTGCACGCGGCGAGTGCCCACGCCGCGGGTCCGCATGCCGCCGGCGCCCACGCCACGGGCGCGGCGCACGCGGGCCCGGCGCACCGGTGCGAGCGCGAGGAGGCGGCCGCCGGGGCAGCTGCGGCGGCTGCGGCCGCGGCCGCCGCGGCGGCGCAGGCGGCCCGGCGACGGGCCGTCGAAGCCTTCCCGACCCAGGTCGAACGGGACACCGCCGTCGACCGGATCTCCCCCACGGAGGCCCGGACGACCTCCTGACGGACAGCCGGCCGCTCCGCCCGCCCTCCCGCCCCCGGCGTTCCGCCCGGCCCGATCCGGGCCGCCGGGGTGTGGCGGACGCGCCCGGCGGCACACCGGCGGTCGCGGGACCACCCCGTCCAACGGCCGCCCCACCAGCGCGCCCTCCGCCCCGGCGCGCGGCGGGCGCCGGGTCCACCGCGTCCACGGCGCACCCGTTCCGCGCACGCCGTCCGGCCCGCCCGCGCGGACGTCATCGCGGTGACGACCATGCCCTCTTCCGTGGCGATCTTCCCCACGATCGTGAGTGCGGTTGTGCGGGTGGTTGTGCGCACCCAGGTTCGCGCCCTGGGCGTGGACGCCAGCCTCCACAGGGCCTACGGTGGCACATCAACCGCCCTGCGGCCGCCGTCGCCCCACACCCTCTGACCAGCCGCGACACGCTCGCACCTACGAATCCCGCGCCACTGCGCAGCACCGCCCCACCGGCCCTCGCCGGCCCTCCGCCCGGCCGTCCCGCCACCTCGCCGCACCCGGTCGCCACCGGAACCGGCCTGGCGGCGGCGGGTTCCGGGCATTCCATCGGATTGGTCACCCAGCGCACCGAGGGCCTACCGTAGAGTGAGCACAGATGATCGACCGTCAGAAACCCATCTCCCTTTCCGAGAAGCCGAGATGACCAACCGTCACGAGAGTTCAGCCGAGCCGCCCCCGAGGCCCGGCGAGCCGGCGGAGGTGCCCCTGGAGTTCACCGCGTTCTGCGAACTCCACCGCCCCCGGTACCTCAGCTACGCGCGCGTGTGGCTGACCGAGCACAGCGCCGCGGCCGTCGCCGTCCAACAGGCCTTCGCGGAAATCGCGGTGCACTGGCGGGAGTTGATGGGCAGCTCCAACCCCACCGCGCACGCCTGGGAGATCCTGCGCGGCACCGTCGCCGACCACACCCGCCAGGCGACCCCCGCCCCGGACCGCCACCCGGCCGACGACGACCTGGCGATCCTGCACTACGTCGTCGGCCTCGCCGCCCCCGAGATCGCCGACGTCATCGGCACCGACGCCGCCAGCGTGGCCGGACGGCTGCGCCGCACCATGCTGCGCGAGGCCTCCGGCTGGTGACCCCGCGCCCCGGCCGCGTCCGGTCCGGCCTCAGACCGGGCCTCGGCCCCGCTCCCGGGGCCGGCTCCAGGACCGGCTTCAGACCCGCTCGCCCGTCACGTCGAACAAGTGGTGCACCGGGTCGTGGATCAGGTACCGGGAGAACGACTCGACCGTGAACCGCGCCCCGTCGCTGCGGTTCCCGGTCCGCGCCCACTGCGCCCCCGCCACCCGCTCGAAAGCGGCAGCGAGCGTCTCCGCGGCCTCCGCCAGCTCCCCGGCCACCACCTTCGGGTCCTGCTCCCCGTAGCGCTCGGCGACGGCCGTCTCGTCCTGGTCCCAGTTGGGGAACAGCGGGTCCTCCAGGTCCAGCATCAGGTTCAGCCGGACCTCGAACAGCCGGAAGACGTCCCGGACGTGGCACGCGTACTCCAGATCCGACCACACCCCCGGAGCCAGCCGCCTGCGCAACCCCTCCACGTCCCCCGCCAGCACCGCCAGCCAGCCCTCCGCGTTGGCCCGGACCATCCCGGCGACGTCCTCCCGCACCACCTGCGGAGTCTCCAACCCGCACTCGGGGCACGGGCGTTCCAGCACCCAGGTCCAGTCCTTGGTGTCGGGGACGATCCCGTCGTCGGCGGTGTTCGTGGCGGCGATCGACGTGCTCTCGACCCGCGTGCGCTCAGGAGTGCTCATGGGCCCAGCATCTCCGCCACCGGGGGAACCCCACCAGCGGCAATGACGCCAGCGGTCGCCGAAATACTGCCACCCCCGGCGCATTCACCCGGCGCGTCCGCCCGACACACGCCCCTGTCCCCGCGCGCACCCCAACCGGTGCGCGCCCGCACGCCAGGACTAAACACGTGGACGAACCGGAAGCCGACCATCCATCCTGGCCGCCATGACCGCTCCCACCGATCTCGCCGCCCTCGCCGTGAAGCCCACCCTGCACGGCCCCACCATCCGACTCGTCCCCCTCGACGAACGGCACACCGACCCGATGTGGGAACTCTGCGCCGACGAGACCACCAGACGGCTCACCGGCACCCGCACCGCCTTCACCCGCGACCGGATCCACCAGTGGTGCACCACCCGCGCCCAACAGCCCGACCGCCTCGACCTCGCCGTCGAAGACCCCGCCACCGGCCGCTTCCTCGGCGAGGCCGCCCTCAACGACGTCGACCCCGACAACTCCTCCGCCGGCTACCGGATCGCCCTCACCCCGGACCACACCGGCCGCGGCATCGGCACCGAAACCACCCTCCTGGTCCTGCGCCACGCCTTCGAGACCATCCGCCTCCACCGCGTCCACCTCGAAGTCTTCGAGTTCAACGAACGCGCCGCCCACTCCTACCTCAAGTCCGGCTTCACCCTCGAAGGCCGCTCCCGCCAAGCCCACCACTGGGACGACCGCTACTGGGACATCCTCCAGATGGCCGCCCTACGCGACGAATGGCTCGCCACTCACTGACCCAGCCCCCGCCGCCTCCGCACCACCAACACCCCGACGAGGGCAACCACCAACACCAACCCCCCGGCCGCCACCCCCACGACCACCCCGACCCCGTTCCCGCCGTTCCCCTTGTCCCCCTCGGGGACCATGGGCACGACGGCGGGCTCGTCGGTCTCCTCGTCCACCGGAGGCGGAGTGCCCTTCGCCTCCATCCGCCCGAGCAGGGGGTTCTCCCGGGGCCCGTTGTCCACAGCGGGATTCGCCTCCAGGGCCTTCGCCGGCGCGACGAGCCCGTAGCCGTACTGACCGTTGGGCACCGCCGGCCCACCGACCGGGCTCGTGGCCGACTTGATCATCCGATTGATCACCTGCCCAGCGGACAGGTTCGGGTACTTGGAGCGGATGAGCGCCGCCGTCGCGGAGACGTAGGCAGTGGAATCCGAAGTACCGTTCCTCCGCTCGTAGCCCGTCGAGGACTTCGGAGCGGAACGGTAGATCCCCACGCCGGGTGCAGTGAGCGTGGTCTCGGGGCCGGACGTGGAACGCTCCCACACAACCCCGTTGGAGTCCACGGCTCCCACCGCCACCACGCCGGGGAAGGCGGCCGGATACTCGACCCCCAGACCGGCCCCGTTGCCCGAACTGGAGACCAGCACGATGTCCTTGGACACCGCGTAGTTGACCGCCTTCCGCAGCTTCGAGTCGAAGCGCGAATATCCTCCGATGGACATGTTGACGACCTTCGCACCGTGGTCCGCCGCGAAGCGGATCGCGTCCGCCAGGTCGTTCTGCTGAGGATCCGG
Organism: Kitasatospora sp. NPDC056800; assembly: GCF_042789775.1. Lineage (NCBI taxonomy): Bacteria > Bacillati > Actinomycetota > Actinomycetes > Kitasatosporales > Streptomycetaceae > Kitasatospora > Kitasatospora sp. NPDC056800. The sequence goes on from NZ_JBHUAL010000046.1 coordinate 15,882, forward strand.
GGTCGGCTGCGGCTCGGAGGTGGACTGGGAGTCCGGGCCGTCGCCGCCAGACTTGATCTTCACCGGGAGGATCTTCGCCTTCGGGGCAAGGCCCATGATCCCGTCCTGGGAGCCGTGTCCGTGTCCGGCGATCAGGCTCGCCATCCCGGTGCCGTGGCCGTCGTTGTCCACTCGACCGTCCGTGTTGCCACCGGAGAAGTCGCCCCCGGGAAGCACCTGTCCGGTGAGGTCCGGCTGATCCTGGCTCACCCCCGTGTCGATCACGGCGACGACCACACCATCGCCTTGGCTCGTCGGCCAGACCTTCGTCTCCGCCTCGAGCGCCTTCAGAGCCCACTGCTGGTCCCTGATCTGATCGGCCGATGCCACCGGTGCCCCGACACCCCAGATCAGTGCCCCAGCGGCAAGGGCCGCCGTACCACGTGCCAACCGGCGGCTCGTCAAACCTGGTCACCCCACTCAGCGCGGCATCCCACAGGTCACCGACCTGCGGGATGCGATCAGAACCGTTGTCCGCTCACGGACCGGCTTTCATTCCACCACGTTCGGATTCGCGGGCTTCTTCGACGCCCAGGTCTCCTCGTCCTCAACGAGGTAGTCGGGCCGCTTGCCGTCCTTCCCCCGCTCCTTCTTGCGTCCTTGTGCTCCACCCAGCGGGATACCGGGAGACGCGCCGTTCGTCGTAGCGGGGCCCGACTCACCCCTGAGGCGATTGCGTGCTCCCAGCCCGGACCCGCCTTCCGTGAACGACTGCTTGCCCTGTGCGCCACCCGGCTTCGCCGTCTCTCCCGCGACCCCGCCAGGTCGCGCCAGAGAACCCCCGGACTGCCGGCCACCAGAAGCTCCAGTGCCTCGGGCGCCCATGACCGGACTGACCTCACCGGAACCACCGGGAGCCCGACCGCCACGCGGACCGGAACCCTCGACCGGCACCACACCACCCGCGATCTCCCGGCCTCCGGGGCCGACCTTCCCCGGGCCGACGATCGGCGCGGCCGGAGAGACGGTCGTCGGGCCGGTGGTGCGAGGCGTCTCCGGACCGTTGGCACCCCCGAACGGCCCGGTGGCGGTGCCCCCGGCCTGCACGAGCTCCACTCCGGAGGTCTGTGTCCCGGCCAGCGCCGGACTCGGCATGCTTCCGCTCGCGGGCGCCACTGGCCTGCCGGAGATGCCGTCACCGGAACCACGACCCGGTGGGACCGAGGGCTTCGACGGAGTCTGCGCCGTACCGCCCTTGATCCCCGAGTCGGTCGGAGCAGGCGTACTCCTCGCCACGGGCCGAGCCGTCATCGGCGGCTGGGCGGAACTACGTTGAGAAGGCGGGACGGTCGTCGGCCGTGTCGATGCTCCCGCCGCTCCCACCGAGGTGCCCGACATCATCGCGGCCGCCGTCGCCGCGGCACCACTCGGATCACCCTGGGCGCCGTCTGCGGGGTCGTCCCGGATCGGCTGCCGCGGCCTCGTATCCAACGCCGGCGGGGGCTTCAGGGCCGGGGTGGCGACGCGGTAGTGCATGGCGAGGGTTTGCATGATGGCGGCCGCTTCAGCCTTCTTGCGGTCGGCGAGGGGGATGTGTTCGTCGTCGTCGCCGAAGAGGGCGTCGCCGACGGTGTCCTTGACCTTGTCCCAGTTGCCGGGTTCCTCGGGCATGTCGCGCTTGGCCTTGGCCATGGCTTCGGAGGTGTTGTGGAGGGTGTTGGCCGCGTCGTTGGCGTAGGCGGCGGCGTTGTTGATGCTGGCGGCCAGGGTGAGCATGCGGGTGTGGAAGGCGTCGCTGGTGGTGCCTTCCCAGGAGGTGGCGGCTTCGGTGCTGGCCTTGGTGAGGGTCTGGCGGATCTGCTTGAGGGTGTCGGCGGCCTTGCGCCAGGGGTCGCCGGCGGCCATCACCGCGCCGGGGTCGAGGGCCTGTGCCATGGTGCGGAGCTGGGCGTGGCTGTACTTGGTGAAGTCGGTGTAGACCACGGGCGGTCGGCCTCCGTTCGGGGCGGGCGGGCGGCGGTCAGACGGTGGCGTTGCCGCGGGTGGACGGGGTGCGGTTCTGCTGGGCCGCGGCCTGGCTGCTCGCGGAGGGCTGGGCGACGGACCAGCCGTCGTCGCCGAGCTTGAGCTTCGTGGCGGTGTGCTGGTCCTGCTCCTCGTAGTTGGTGGCGGTGAGGTCGGCCTTCTGCTGGGCCTCGTTCACGGCTTCCTGGAGCTGGTTGAGGACGTCGCGCAGCGCGTCCCGCATGGTGCCGTAGCGGCCGTGGATCTCGGCGGCCTCGGCGAAGGTCCCGAAGGCGGTCTTGCCGATGCCGCTGCGGCCGTGGGCGTCGGTGCCGTCGGCGTGTTTCTGGAAGTCGGCGAGCAGCAGCCGTACTTGGCCGGCGAAGGCGCGGAGCTGTTCGACCTCGACGCGGTAGCCCTGTCCGGCTCCGCCGGTCGATCCGGTTCCGGTGGTTCCTGTGCCCATGTCGGCGCCTCCCCCGTGCGTCCGTCCCCCTGGCGGCCGGGGCCGGGCCCCGGTGTCTCATGTCTAACACACCGGGCCCGAATCCCGCCGGGGGCATGGTCAGTTCGCGTTCGTCCCGGTGCGGCGGGCGTCGGCGAGGGCGCGGCGGCAGAGTGAGTCGGCGTGCCGGGTGGTTTCGGGGAGGCGGTAGTGGCGGGCGAGGTCGAGGGTGGTGCGGACGGCGGTGTCGAGGCCGGTGCGGTGGCCGACGGAGACGAAGACGGGTTTGACGCCGGCCCTGGTGCGTACGGCGCGGCCGACCTCCTCGCCGGTGGCGGGGTCGGTGAGGGGGGTCCAGGAGCCGCGTGGTGCGTCGGGTTCGTGGTGGTCGAAGGTGAAGGGGGTCTTGGCGACGCCGAGGGTGCGGAGTCCGGTGAGGATGCCGAGGTGGCTGGCGAGGCCGAGGCGGCGGGGGTGGGCGAGGCCGTAGCCGTCGCAGACGACGGTGTCGGGGGTGCGGGTGAGGGCGGCCAACGCGTCGAGGACGGCGGGGAGTTCGCGGAAGGCGAGCAGTCCGGGGACGTACGGGAAGGCGATCCGGCCGACGGCGGTGGCCTGTTCGACGACGTCCAGGGTGTCGCGGTCGAGCAGGACGGCCGCGGCGGCGACGAGGTCGTGTTCGTCGTCGTAGGCGACGTCCACGCCGGCGATCAGGGTGCCGGGGGCGGCGGGGTCCCGGCCCGGGTCGTCGTGGGGCTGGACGAGCGGGCGCAGCCGCTCCTGTTCGGCGAGTGCCTCGGCCTCGGTGGTGGGCCAGTCGGCGGGGATGGGCATGGTCGGTTCCCCCGGGTACGTGGTGCTCGGTGATACGTGCTCTGCGACAGTGCGTGGCAGGTGCCGGTCTCACCGTACCGAGCGGGCCGGACGACCCCGGGGTGAGCCCGTGCGCCCCCTGTGCCCCCGCCTCCGGGGGCTAGCCTGGACGTACCCGTCCTCCCCGCGGGGTAGCACCACTGGAACCGGCTCCACTCCCGCCCGTTTCCCCCGACGTGCGAAGGACCCCCGCCATGCCGCGCCCCTCCGTCGCCCAGGCCTGCCTCGGCTCGTTCACCGTCGTCGCCACCACGGTGGCACTGCTGGCCGTCTCGGGCGCCTCGGGCGTCCTGGCGGTCGTGGTGCTGGTGGGGTTCGCGCTGGCGCTCGGCACCGTGGTGACGGTGCTTTCGATGTCCGCCGCCGCGGCCAGGTCCGCCACCGTGGCGTCGGGCCCCGGGGCCCCGGCCGCCCCGCCGCACCCCACCGCGACCGCTGCCGGGCACGCGTACGCCCGGCAGCGCTGATCCGCCGCCGGGCGCGGGCGCGTCCCGCCGCGCCGCTCAGACCTCCGTGGTGACCACCACGGTCTTCGCGGCCTTGTCGTGCAGGCACTGCCGGTAAGGCTTGTCGAAGACGCCGAAGAGGCCGTCGACGATCCACCAGAGCGCGGCGCAGCAGAGCACGGCCGGGAGGATGAAGACGGCGGCGCGGGTCCAGGCGGCGGACTGGGTGGGCTTGTTCCCGTCGACGAGCATGGCGACGCGGATCTTCATCGCCTTCTTGCCGAGGGTCTGGCCGTCCCGGCTGAGCATCAGGGCCTCGTAGACGAGGTAGATGGCGCAGCCGAGCCAGAACGCCTCGGTGGAGCCGTTGCGCGTGCTGAGGTCGGTGAAGGGGCCCACGATGATCACGCCGACGGCCTGCATCAGGAGGTAGTCGATCAGCCGGGCGAGGAACCGCTTGGGCCAGGTGCCGATCGGCGGCATGCCGGGGACGGGGCCGGCGCCGGGGGTGCCGTACGCGCCGGGGCCGTAGCCGGTGCCGTGGCCGGGCGGCGGCTGGTCGTACGGGTTCTGGCCGTACGGGTTCTGACCGGGGGTCGGTTCGCCGTACGGGCTTCCGCCGTAGGTGCCCTGGTAGGCGCCGGGGCCGCCGGACCGGTCACCGGACGAGTCACCGGACGGGCCGTGGGACGGGTTCGGGCCCGACGGCTCGCCTTCCGGCGTGCCGCCGCCCGGCTGCGGGGGCTGCTTGTCGAAGGAGGGCGTACCGCCCCCCTCCGGCTGGGGGCCTGAGGGGTCGTGGGTGCTCATGCCCCCGAGTAGAACATCACACATTCTTGATGTTCGGGACATTTTGTCCGTTTTGCACCGGGCCCTACCGGCCCTCAGCCGCGCACCACCCGGGTCCGGGCCACGCGGTCCTGCCAGCCCCGCCGCGCCGTACGGTCGAACACCGGCCAGACCAGGCCGAGCAGCAGCACCGCGCCCAGCTGCCGCACGGCCCAGCGGAGCAGCGAGCGGCCGAGGCTCAGCCTGGTGCGGGCCGCGGGGGCGGCGGCGTCCACCACGCGGATCCGGACGATCCGCTTGCCGAAGGTCTGTCCGGTGCGGGCGACCGGCAGCACCTCGTAGAGCAGGCTGACGAACAGCAGGATGCCGATCAGCACGGCGATCTTGCCCAGCACCACGTCGTCCACCAGCCAGACCTGGACCTGGCGCCGGGTGAGGGCGCTGGCCATCCGGGCCTGGTCGACCTTCTGCCGGAGGTGGTCGGAGACCGAGTTGCCGAGCGGGATCCCGGCGGCGACCGCGACCACCAGCAGCACGGCGGTGTCCACCGTCCGCGCCGCCAGTCGGCGGCCGAGGCCGGCCGGCCCGGGGATCCGGGTGGTCCGGGCGGCCCGGGAGGGCGCGGGGACGGGGGTGGCGGCGGACGGGCGGGGCTGGACGGCGGTCTCCCGGACCGCCCGTACGGCGGGCAGCGGAGCGGCGTGGGCGGAGGCGGTCGCCGCCGCCGCGGCCAGGGGCTTCGAGGCGGCCGCGGTCGGGACCGGGGCCGGGGCCCGAAGCGGGCTCCGGAGCATCTCCTCGCCGACCACCGGCACCGGGCCCGAGGCCAGGACGGCCGGCACCGGGGCCTCCCGCACCGCCACCGCCACGGCGGGAGAGCCGGCGGCGGCCAGTTCCGCGGCAATCGGAGCACGCTCGGGCTCCGCACGCCCCTGTTCCGCGTCGGGCGCCTCCGGAAGCACCCCCCAGGAGACCCAACGCGGCGCGTCGCCCGTCTCCATCAGGCCCCGCTGCGCCCGCGGATCGGCCTGCCAGCCGGACTCGAAATCCCCGGCGACCGGAGCGGCGGCCGGGGCCGGAGCCGGGCCCAGCCCCAGCCCCGGGACGGGGGCCGCCTCGGGCACCGCGCCGAAGGCCACCGACGCGTCCACGACCCCGGGCGGCTCGGCACCGGCGAAACCCGGCGGCCCCCCGGACGGCACCCCGAACGGCACCCCCGGCGAAACCCCCGACAGCACCCCCGGCCCGTCGACCGTCCGGAACACCGGCCCGCCGATCACCTCCGCCACCCGCGGCCCGAGCACGAAGGACGCCCCGCCCGAGGTCTGGTCGAAGTACACCGGCCCGGTGTCGCCCCCGCCCGCCGGCAGCCCGCCCCGCACCTCCGCCACGGACCCCGGGGGCGCCACCCCGGAAGGCACCGCCCCCAGGGCCACCTGCTCCGGAGCCACCGGTTCCGGAGCCGCCGGCCCCGCACACCCCGCCTCCGGCGCCACCGCCTCCAGCAGCACCACCGGCGGCGGCACCGCCCGCGCCGCCGGCCCGCCCGGGACGGGAGGGCGGGTCGCGTACCGGGGCGGCGCCGGCACCTCGCCCTCGGCGGGCGCGGGCCGACTGGTGCCGGGCACCCAGGCCGAGCCGCCCCAGTACCGGATGAAGCCGGGGATGGAGGGGTCGGGGTAGTAGCCGGGCTCGGGTGCGACGGCCGGGTCGCCGGCGGCGGCGAAGGGGCGGTCCGTCATGGGGGTCTTCTTTCCTGGCAGGGCCTGACGAGGACGGTGCGGGCCGACCGGGCCCGACCACCGCAGACGCGTCCCCCCGCGCGCACGACCAGGCGCGCGCCCGGCGTTCGGCGCGCGTGGGGGAGCCACCGATGGGCGGACAGTCGCCGGGCAGTCACAAAGGGTAGTACCTCATCGAAGCCGTGACGGAAAGTTCGCGAATCCCCGGACAGTGGAGGGTGGCTCAAGGTAAGGAACCCAGCGCACGACGATGGCCCGCGCGCCGTGCCACCCGCCGTTCACCACCCCTCACCAAACTTCCCGAAGAAATCCCGGAAACGTGTGTAAGAGCCGGTGCGGACCGCCCTCTCAAAGGTCACAGGGGCCCGGAACCGGGCACCGCCCGAAGGCAGAGAGGAAGACGATCATGGAGCGTCCCGTCAGCGTCGTCGAGCACGAGCTGGAGCTCAACCTGGTGCTCTCGCCGGAGCACAGCGTCCCCGTCCCGGCCCGACTGTCCTACGGCAGCCACGACCCGTACGCGGTGTACATCACCTTCCACCTGGACACCGGTTCCCCGGTGACCTGGGTGTTCGCCCGCGAGCTGCTGGTCGAGGGCACCTTCCGCCCGTGCGGCCAGGGCGACGTGCGGATCTGGCCGACCCGCTCGGGGCGGCGCAGCGTGCTCTGTCTGGCCCTGAGCTCGCCCGCCGGGGACGCCCTGCTGGAGGCCCCGCTGCCGATCGTCGCGGCCTGGCTGGAGCGGGCGCACCGGCTGGTCCCGCCGGGCAGCGAGCTGGCCGCGCTGGACATGGACGGCTCGCTCGCCGAGCTGCTCGCCTAGGCGTGCGCCGCAGCGTGCACCGGCACGGACAGCAGCAGGGACACGAACACGGACACCTGCGAGAGCACGGCCACGACCACGACCACGACCACGAGCACGGGCAGCGGGCTCGGCAGGAACCGCGAGCGCGGGAACAGGGAAGCAGGAGCGGCGCCCCCGCCGGCTCAGCGGGCCGCGGGGGCCTGCTGACGACCGCGGGCGGCGTCCGGGCCGCCGGTCTCCCGCTGTCCGGGCAGCCGGACCAGCGGCGCGCCGGCCGAGCGCCGTCGGGCCCTTATCCGGACGGCGGCGGCGATCAGGAAGCAGAGTCCGACCCACGGGTAGACGGAGGTCGGCAGCTGGCGCCACGGTGACATGTCGAGGACGGCCAGGCCGACCGGCTTCGCGGCCCACATCGCGAAGGACAGGAAGGCGACCAGCGTGGCCCAGAAGGCGGCCCGCCAGCGCAGTCGGCGGACGCCGGCCGGGCGGGCGTGCTCGACCGAGGCCTCGGCGGCGAGCAGGACGAGCATCGGCACGCACCAGACCCAGTGGTGGGTCCAGCTGATCGGCGAGATCAGGACGGCGGTGACGGCCGCGCAGCAGACGCCCCAGGCCTCGGCCCGGGGCAGCCAGCGGCCGCTGCGCGCGGCCCAGGCGGCGACGGCGAGGCCGGCCACCGCGACCAGGCCGGCGCCGAGGGTGGCGACGGTGCCGGGGTCGGCGCTGTGCAGCAGGCGGGCGAAGGCGCCGCGCATCGACTGGTTGTCGACGATCCAGGTCTTGCCGACCCGGGAGGAGTCGTAGAGGTACTTGGTCCAGAAGCCCCAGGTGGCGTCGGGCAGGACCAGGGCGCCGAGCAGGAAGGTGCCGAGGAAGGTGAGGCCGGCCACGAAGGCGGCCCGGATCCGTCCGGTGACCAGCAGGTAGACCGCGAACAGGCCGGGGGTGAGCTTGATGCCGGCGGCGATGCCGATCGCCACGCCCTTGCTCCGCCGCCCGTCCGGACGGGTGAGGTCCCAGAGGATCAGGCAGGCCAGCGCGAGGTTGATCTGGCCGTAACGGAGCGTGGTGAAGACCGGTTCGAGCCAGACCCCGAGGCCGGTCACCAGGATCACGCCGATCGGCCGCAGCTCGCGGCGCGGCCACCCGGCCAGCTTGAAGGACAGGTGGGTCAGCAGGGCGAGCAGCCCGATGTTGCCGAGAGTGATCGCCACCCGGAGGAAGGGGACCGGGAACCAGGTGGTCGGGACGAACAGCATCGCCGCGAACGGCGGGTAGGTCGCGGGCAGGTTCCACTCGGTGACGCGCAGCGCGTACAGGTCGGTGCCGTTGGCCACGGCGGCGCCCTCAGCCCGGTAGACGATCATGTCCACCATCGAGGTGTGCACGAAGTGGCGGACCACCGCGTACACCAGCAGGGACAGCAGCGCGACGGCGGAGGCCGCCAGCAGCGGGCGGCGGGGGGCCTCGCGCAGCGCCCGGACGGGGGCGCCGAGGGCCCGGCGCAGCCGGTCCGACAGGGGGGCGGGCGAGGGGTCGGGTGCGGTCCGCACCGGGCTGCGCTCGTCTTGCACCGCTGTCACTGTCCACTCCGTCCACGGCTGGGCCAACCAGCGACGATACCGGATGCCGCCCGGACGGAACCGGACACGATCGACTACCCGGCGTGACGAACCGGCCCTGACCAGCCGTCCTCCGCCGCGAGCGGGGCACGGACGGCCAGGGCCGGGAATCACGCGATCACGCGATCGCGACCCTCAGCCCGTGTACGCCCCCAGGGCCCGGGTGAAGTCCAGCTGCTGCTGGACGACGCTGGAGCACGTCGCGTCGGCATGGGCCTTGGCCCCTGCGACCAGGTCGTACGGCGGGTGGAGCGGGGTGTCCACGCACAGGGTGTGTCCGGCCCCGGCGCCGACCGGGGGAACGGGCACACCGGTCGCCGTGGGGGTGACGGCCGGGGTGGGGTCGGCGCCGGGGTGGAGGTCGGCGCGACCGACGCTAGCGGTGGGCCGGGGGCGCGGCGGGCGGGCTGAGCGAGCGGTAGAGGTCCCTTAGGCCGCCGTTAAGGAAGAGCGCACGGGCGCCGTACCGCCACACCTGGCGCCCGGCCACCCCGAAACCCCGTCACTTCTGGAACAGCGCGCCCCGGCTCCGCCGCCGTCCGCCCCGCGCGGGCGCCGCCTCCTGCGGCCCGGTGCGCAGCCGCAGCCGGGTCTCGGCGCCGCCGAGCACCGCGGAGCGGCCGAGCGCGAGGTCCCCGCCGGTGGACTCGGCGAGCTTGCGGACGATGTCCAGGCCGAGGCCGGTGGAGCCCTCGCCGCCGTGCCCCTCGCCGCGCTTGAGGGCGGCGGCCGGGTCGCTGTACCCCGGTCCGGCGTCGCCGACCAGCACGATCACCGAGCAGTCGGTGGCCAGTACGTCCACCGAGAAGGCGGTGCCGACGGCGGTGTGCCGGAAGACGTTGCCGAGCAGCGCGTCGACGGCGGCCGCCAGGTCGCCGCGCTGGACGGGCACCGGCGCCGCCCGCTCGGCGCCGGCCAGCTGCCAGCGGCGCCCCTCGTCCTCGGCCAGCGCCGACCAGAAGGCGACCCGTTCCCGGATCACCTCGGCGGCGTCGCAGCCGACCACGACGACGGGCGCGTCCTCGGGGGCGCGGCGGGCCGAGCGGATGATCTGGTCGACCTCGCGCTCCAGTTGGGCGACCGCGTGCCGGGTGGCGTCGGCCGCGTCGCCCTCGCCGAGCGAGGCGGCGTTGAGCCGCAGCACGGTCAGCGGGGTGCGCAGCCGGTGCGACAGGTCCGCGGCCAGTTCCCGTTCGGCGGCGAGGAGTTGGACCACCCGGTCGGCCATGGTGTTGAACGCCTGGCCGGCCTCGCGCAGTTCCTCCGGGCTGCCCGCGACCAGCCGGCCCTCCACCGGGACCCGCACCGCGAGGTTCCCGGCGCCGAGCGAGCGGGCGGCGGCGGCGAGCTTCCGCGCGGAGGCGACGATGCGGCTGCCCATCCGGTCGGCGACCAGCACCGAGATGGCGACCAGGCCGAGCGCCACGGCGGAGAGCACCTGCCAGGCGGTGGCCACGCCCCGGGTGAGGTCGCTCTCGGCCACGAACACCTCGACCACCGCGGTCCGCCCGGTGTCCACCGCGACCGGCTGGAGCAGGGCGTACCCGCCGGCCACCTTCACGGTGAAGGAGCGGCCCTTTCCGCCGGCCGTGGCCACGTCGGCCGCGGCGGCGCGCCCCTCCCCCAGCATCGGGCCCTCGGGCTCGCCGGTCCCGGCGGCCGCCACACCCGGGCCACCCCCGCCCGTCCCCACGGCCGCCGCCTCGGCGCCGCCCGCTCCGGCGGGCTGCCCGGCCGCCGGAAGGTGCACCGCCATCCGCCCCTGCCCGCCGGCGTCCGTACTGGCCAGGGCCCGGTTGACCGCGTCCTCGTCGGTGGTGATGGCCAGGGCGGGCCCGAGCGCCGCGGCCTGCCGTTCGGCGGCGGTGAAGGCCCGGTCCCGCGCGGTCTGTTGGACCATCAGCCCGAGCGGGATCAGGAAGGCCAGCGCGACCATGGTGGTCCCGGCCACCGCGGCCTTGATCAGGGCCCAGCGCAGCGAGCGCCCGAACCGCCTCATGTCCGGTGCTCCGGCAGTCCTCCGGCGGCCTCCAGTCGGACCCCGACGCCCCGGACGGTGTGCAGGTAGCGGGGGTTGGAGGCGGTCTCGCCGAGCTTGCGGCGCAGCCAGGAGAGGTGGACGTCGATGGTCTGGTCGCCGCCGTAGGTCTGCTGCCAGACCTCGGCGAGGATCTCCTTGCGCGGCACCACCACGCCGGGCCGGGCGGCCAGGAAGGCCAGCAGGTCGAACTCACGGCGGGTCAGGTCGAGCGGCCGTCCGTCCAGCGCGGCCTCCCGCCGCTGGAGGTCGATGGCCAGTCCGCCGACCCGCAGCACCTGGGCGACGGGGGCCGCGCCGCTGCCGAAGCGGCGCAACACGGCGGTCATCCGGGCGCTGAGGTGCTCCCCGGAGAAAGGTTTCACCAGGTAGTCGTCGGCGCCGTCGTTGAGCAGCCGGATGATCTCGGCCTCGTCGTCCCGGGCGGTGGAGATGATCACCGGAACGTTGGTCAGGCCCCGGATCATCTTGAGCGCCTCGCTGCCGTCCAGGTCCGGCAGGCCGAGGTCGAGGATCACCAGGTCACAGCCGACCTGGGCGACCTCCCGCAGCGCCTCCAGAGCCGTGCCCACACTGCGGACCGCGTGACCGGTGTCGGTCAGGTGCCGGATGAGGGCGGATCGTACGAAGGGGTCGTCCTCGACCACGAGCACTGTTGCCATGGGCCTGCACGGTACGCCATCGCCGGTCAGTGGTCTGTACCTCGGGGGTGGGTCCGGACATTGTGCAACTGCCCTGCTGAATACCGGGGGTGCCGGTCTCCATCCGTATGGAAATACGGCAGGATGTGCGGACGATGCGGAACGGACTGGTACAGCTCGGCGCCTGGGCGGCGGCCACCGGGGCGGCGGTGGCGCTGTCCTGGCTCGGCGTGCACGCGGTGCTGACCGGCGCCGCGTTCGAACGGCCCACGGCGCTGCCGCTGCCCTCCCCGAAGGCCGACGGCACGCTGCACTCCGCGCCCGCCACCGCGGACCAGCCGCGCTCCGCCGCACAGTCCACGACCCCTTCCCCGGCGGCCTCCCCGACCACCGGCACCACCAACGCCGCCACCGCCGCCACCGCCCCGCACGGCCCGGCCCCCGCCACCACCGCCGCCGCGCCGCCCACCCGCCGGCCCGTCCCCACCGCCACCACGACGTCCACGGTGAAGAGCTACCCGATCCCGGGCGGCAAGGTCGCGCTGGACCTGAAGCCGGACCGGGCCACCCTGGTCTCCGCCACCCCGGACCCGGGCTGGCAGATGCAGGTGTGGACCGACGGCCAGTGGCTGCGGGTCGACTTCACCCGGGGCGACGAGGCCAACTCCGTCTTCGCCTCCTGGAACGGCCACCCGCCGATCGTGGAGACGGCGATCCGCTGAGGCGCTCCCGGCGGACCGTCAGGAACCGGTCCGCCACTCGACGTCCCGTCAGAGGCCGTCGCACGGCACGTACCCCGGCAGGTACGGCCCCACGTACCCCGCCCGGTCCACCAGCGTGTGCCTGGTCCCGCCCGGCACCCCGATGGTGGCCAGCACCACCGCGCCGTAGTCGTCCCGCGCCTCGTACGGCTCGGCCAGCGACAGCGCGCCCCGGTCCACCGCGTAGTCGTAGGCGTAGTAGACGTCCGGCACGCTCACCGCGAGGTCCAGCACCCCGTCCCCGTACCGGTCCAGGTACGCGGTCAGCTCCCGGCCGCGCGGGCCGCCGGTCCGCACCCGGGACGCGGTCCGGGAGGCGGTCCGCACCGGGGCGGCGGGCCCCGGCGAGGCGGCGGGCACCGGGGAGGTGAGCACGATCCGCGTCCCCGGAGCCGCGAGCACGTACGAGAGCAGCTCCGGCTCGCCGGTCTCCGGCCCGGCGTACGCGGTACATCGCAGCCCGAGCGCGGCGCAGTAGCGGCGGGCCGCCCGCTCGGCGTCGGCGACCGCGAAGACCACCGCGTCGGCGCGGCCCATCGGCAGCGGCCCCGCCTCCGCCGGGTCCGCTGGGAGGTCTGCCCCGAACAGGGCGGGTTCGGCGGCGGTGTCGGTCATGACTGCCCTCCCGGTAGGCGTACGGACCATCGTGGCCGCCCCCGGCACCGGGGGTGGGGCCCTGCGCACGGGGGTGTGGCTGGAGGGTGTCGCCGGGCCGACCCGCGCGCAACTGTTCCGTTTCCTCCTGGTCAAGCTGTGCCCCGGAGCGGGAGAATCGGCCGCGCCGCTGTACAGAATGCCCACCACAGGACGGTGCCGCGAATGCCCCCCGCCCACTCGCCGAGCTCCCCCGGCTCCCCCAACTCCACTGCCCCTCAAGGGAATTCCATCGTGGGCAGTACGAACGACACGATCGACCCGCTGGACGGCCGGCTGATCCGGCTGCTCGCCGAGGAGCCCCGGATCGGGGTGCTGGAGTGCTCGCGCCGGCTGCAGGTCGCCCGGGGCACCGTCCAGGCCCGGCTGGACCGGCTCCAGGCCAAGGGCGTGATCGGCGGCTTCGGCCCGGAGGTGGACCCGGCGGCGATCGGCTACCCGGTGACGGCCTTCGCCACCCTGGAGATCTCCCAGGGGCAGGGCGCGGACGTGCGGGCGCACCTGGCGAGCGTGCCGGAGGTGCTGGAGCTGCACACCATCACCGGGATCGGGGACATGCTGGTGCGGATCGTGGCCCGGTCCAACGCCGATCTGCAGCGGGTGATCGACCGGGTGCTGGGCTTCGACGGGATCGTCCGCTCGTCCACCGCGATCGTGCTGGAGAACCCGGTGCCGTACCGGATCCTGCCGCTGGTGGACCAGGCCGCCGCCGAGTAGGAGGGTCCGCGCCACGCCACGCGCCGATTCGGCATAGGCAGGAGGCGTCGGGGGCCGCAAGATTTATGTATGAACGTTCTACAAATCCTGGCGCCGCTCTCCGGCCCGCTGATACCCGTGGCGGCCGCGCCCTCCCCCTGGTCGGCCCCCGCATGACGAACGCCGTCGCGGCCGACGGTACCGCCCCCACCCTCATCGCCTCCGCCCAGCGCGCCCTGCGCCTGCTGGCGGCGGCCGCCCGCTACCCCAAGGGCGCCACCGCCAAGCAGCTCGCCCGGGACACCGACCTCGCCCTGGGCACCGCCTACCACCTGCTGCGCACCCTGGTGCACGACCACTACCTGGAGCGCCACAGCGGCCGCTACCTGACCGGCCCCGCCGTCACCGGGCTGGTCCGGGACGACGGCCCGGCCACCGACCGGGCCCGGCTCAGGGCCCTGCTGGGCCTGCTCGCCGACGAGCTGTCCGCCGCCGTCTACTTCACCTGGTACCGGCACGGCGAGGTGGAGCTGATCGAGGCCGCCGAGGCCCCCGGCGCGCCGCTGATCGACCGGCACAGCTGGCGGGTCGGCGCCCACGCCCACGCGGCCGGGAAGACCCTGCTCGCCCTGATGACCGCAGAGGAGCGCCGGGCCCACCTGGCCCGCTACCCGATGGTGCCGTTCACCCCGTACACCCTGCGGGACCCGGCCTGCCTGCCGCTGCTGCCCCGCCAGGGCCCGCGGCGGGCCGTCCCGATCACCCAGTTCCAGGAGTACGCGCTCGGCTCGGCGGGTGCGGCGGTGCCGATCGTCGCGGGCAACGGCATCGGCGCGATCTCGGTCTCCCTGCCGATGGCCCAGGCCCACCGGCTGGCCGGGATCGCCGCCGAGCTGCGCACCCGGCTCGGCGAGGACTTCGCCGCGGTCGCCTTCGGAATCTGACCGCGCGGGCCGGGCCGACCCCGTGCGGGGGGACGCCCGGCCGGTCGGAGGCCCGCACGAGGCCGGCCGGAGGTCAGCAGGACGGGACGCTGCCGCCGCTCTTCAGCGCCTCCAGGGCGGAGACCGCCTCGCCGAGGGTGCCGACCGGCACCAGCCGCAGCGACTTCGGGGTGTTCACCTTGGCGTCCGAGCACTCGTCCTTGGGCAGCAGGAACACCGTCGCGCCGTCCCGGGCGGCCGCCTGCGTCTTCAGGGGGACGCCGCCGACCGGGCCGACGGTGCCGTCCGCCTCGATGGTGCCGGTGCCGGCGACGGTGAGCCCGCCGGTGAGGTCGCCGCCCTTGCCGTCGCCGGCCAGCTTGTCGACGATGCCCAGCGCCAGCATCTGGCCGGCGCTCGGGCCGCCGACCGCGCCCAGGTCGACCTTGACCTTCACCTGGTCCGGCGACAGGCGGAGGTAGTTCAGCGCGGCCGCGGTGGCGGCGTCCTGCGACTCGGCCATCTGCGCGGCGGTCACCTCGTCGGCCTTCACCGGGTTGCTCTCCGGGTAGACCGTCTCGGTCGGGCGCACGGCCTCCTTCGGGTCGAACCAGGCCTGCATCGAGCGCCAGAAGGTGTTCTTCTGCCCCGGGTTGGTCGCCGTGATGGTGACCATCCGCAGCTCGCCCTCGGTGGTGCGCAGCGGCGCGCCCGTGATCGTGAGGACCGGCTTGTCCTCGTACGAGCCCAGGGTGTCCGCGGTCAGGCCCGGCCAGGTGATCGTGTACGGCAGCGGGACGAAGGCGGCCACCCCGAACAGCGCGGCGACCAGCACCCCGCACAGCGTGAGCGCGCGGGTCCGCGGGGAGGTGAGGGCCTTGGAGAGCTTGGTGTCGGACACAAGGGGAATCCAAACACACCCGACACCGGGTGCGGGCGCTACCTCAGGGCGTCGGCCACCTCGGTCGCCGCCTCCACCACCCGGGGGCCGACCCGCTCGGGCACCATGCCGTTCAGCATCACCACGCCGACGCTGCCCTCGATGCCGCTCAGTCCGACCAGCGCGGCGGCGGCCCCGCTCGCCCCGGACTGCTCCTCCGCCCGGGTGATGACGAAGCCCTGCTCGGGCCGGCGCTGGCTGGGGAAGGTGCGCGCCTCCAGGATCGCCCGGCCGGCCGCGCTCTCGGTGAGCGGGTGGCGCAGGCCGGTCCGGTAGGCGACGTGGAAGTCGGTCCAGCTGGGCTCGACCACGGCGACGGCCAGCGCCTCGTTGCCGTCCACCAGGGTCAGGTGGGCGGTGGCGCCGAGGTCCTCGGCGAGGCTGCGCAGGGCCGGCAGCGCGGCCTCGCGCAGCAGCGGGTGCACCCGGTGCGCGAGGCGCAGCACGCCGAGGCCGACCCGGGCGCGCCCGCCGATGTCCCGGCGGACCAGGCCGTGCTGCTCCAGGGTGGCCAGCAGCCGGTAGACCACGGTCCGGTTGACGGCCAGCCGGGCGGCCAGCTCGGTCACGGTGAGCCCGCGCTCGGAGTCGGCGAGGAGCTTGAGGACCCGGACGCCGCGGTCCAGGGTCTGGGAGGTCTCGGCTGTCACGACGGGCAATCCTTTCCGCGGCGCTCGCGGGGCGGGCGGCGCCGTTCCAAGGTCGGTGTCGCGCGCAGGTGGGGGTGGCCGCGCTCGGGCCGTACGGCGTCGTCGTTGACGCGCACGGCCCTGCGACGCCGTCCCGCAGGGGTTGCCCGACGGAAGAGCGTGGGGGAAAGGTAGTGAAGGAAATGACGCGACGGAAGTGGTTGTCCAAAATTCGGGCGTGATCAACTCCAACAGCGCCTCGAATTCGGGACGAACCCCCGCGATTCGCCGGGTGCGTCGGGCTCCGGACGCGCCCCCGGTCCGATGACCGGACGCACCGCCCTTCGAAGCCCCTCCGCCGACAGGCCCCGCCGGGCCGCCGCCCGGACTAGTTGGCCCACTCCCGGATCTTCACGATCCGCGCCTTGAGCTGGTTGGCGGTGGCCTGCGCGGTGAGCGGCCCGCCGCACTGGCGGCGCAGCTCGTTGTGGATGGTGCCGTGCGGCTGGTTGGTGCGGTGGTGCCAGGCGGCCACCAGCGCGTTCAGCTCCTTGCGCAGCTCCCGCAGCTCCTGGTGGGTGACCACCGGCCGCTGCTCGGCCGGCAGCTCCAGCAGGTCGGCCTCCTCGGCGGGCCTGGTCTTGCTGCGCTGGATCTGCCGGTGCTGGCGCTTCTGGAGCAGCATCTGCACCTGGTCCGGCTCCAGCAGGCCCGGGATGCCGAGGTAGTCCTCCTCCTCCTCGCTCCCCGGGTGGGCCTGCATGCCGAACTCCATGGCGTTGTACAGGACCCGGTCGAAGACCGCCTCGGAGCCCAGCGCCTCGTAGGAGAACTCGTCGCCGCCCGCGCCGTCCGGCCCGTCGTTGGCCCGCTCGGCCTCGGCGAGCAGCCGGTCCTCCTCGTCGAAGAGGCCGTCGCCCTCCTTCTTCGGCCGGTCCAGCACGTGGTCGCGCTGGAGCTCCATCTCGTTGGCGAAGCCCAGCAGCATCGGGATGGTCGGCAGGAACACCGAGGCCGTCTCGCCGCGCTTGCGGGCGCGCACGAAGCGGCCGACGGCCTGGGCGAAGAACAGCGGGGTGGAGATCGAGGTGGCGTAGACCCCGACGCACAGCCGGGGCACGTCGACGCCCTCGGACACCATGCGGACGGCGACCATCCAGCGCGAGGTCCCCTCCGCGTAGTCGGAGATCCGCTTGGAGGCCTCGGTCTCGTCGGAGAGGACCAGGGTGACCTTCTCGCCGCTGATCTCGCGCAGCATCTTGGCGTAGGCGCGGGCCACGTTCTGGTCGGTGGCGATGACCAGTCCGCCGGCGTCCGGGATCGCCTTGCGGACCTCGGTGAGGCGCCGGTCGGCGGCCTGGAGGACGGAGGGGATCCACTCGCCCTGCGGGGACAGCGCGGTGCGCCAGGCCTGGGCGATCAGGTCCTTGGTCATCGGCTCGCCGAGCCGGGCCTCCAGCTCGTCGCCGGACTTGGTGCGCCAGCGCATGTTGCCGCTGTAGCTGAGGAAGATCACCGGGCGGACGACGTGGTCGGCGAGCGCGTGCCCGTAGCCGTAGGTGTAGTCGGCGATGGACTTGCGGATGCCGTCGCTGCCCGCGTCGTAGGCCACGAACGGGATCGGGTTGGTGTCGGAGCGGAACGGCGTACCGGTCAGCGCCAGTCGGCGGGTGGCCGGTTCGAAGGCCTCGAAGCAGGCCTCGCCCCAGGACTTGGAGTCACCGGCGTGGTGGATCTCGTCCATGATCACGAGGGTCTTGCGGGCCTCGGTCCGGTTGCGGTGCAGCATCGGGTTGACCCCGACGCCCGCGTAGGTGACCACGATGCCGTGGTAGTCCCGGGAGAGCGGCCCGGAGGAGTACGCCGGGTCCAGCCGGATGCCTATCCGCGCGGCGGCCTCGGCCCACTGCTTCTTCAGGTGCTCGGTCGGTGCGACGACCGTCACCTGCTGCACCAGATGGTTGTGCAGCAGGTACGAGGCCAGGGTGAGCGCGAAGGTGGTCTTGCCTGCGCCCGGGGTGGCGACCGCGAGGAAGTCGCGCGGCTGGGTCTCGATGTACTTGTCCAGCGCGCCCTGCTGCCAGGCCCGCAGCTTGCCGGCGGTGCCCCAGGGGGCGCGGCCGGGGAAGGCCGGGGAGAGGTGGTGCGAACCGGCGGGCGCGGCGTGGCCGACGGATCGGACGGGCGCCTGCGGCTCCGGTACGTCGGAGAACAGCGGCATCGAGGAGGCGGCGGCAGTACTCACGGTCTCCGAGGGGGATCATCGCAGGTCAGAGGCGGTTTTGCGGCCTCACCCCGCGGTCGGGCGGCAATCGGACAACCCGCCCAGCGTACCGGGTCCGGCGCCGTTCGGGCCTCCAGGCGGCGCTCCGCGCCGGGCCCGCGCGGCCGGAAATCGATGTGACCCGGATCACACCGATTGCCTCGTGGAACCCGGTAAGCACCACCCGTCCCGGGACTCTCACCAGGGTGAGGCCGCAGCAACCCTCACTGCTGTCACGCAGCCTCGCACCGAACCGAAGGGACCCCGCCCGTGCGCACCGTCGAAGAGACCGTCCAGGCCCGCCTGATCCTCTCCTCCCACCGCTCCGTCCGGCTGCGGGTGGGGCTCTCCTACCTGCCGGAGGACCCGCTGGCCGTCCGGATGGCCTTCCCCGCCGAGTTCTCGCTGGACGACCCGGCCGAGCGCCGGGGCTCCGAGGACATCGTCTGGGTCTTCGCGCGCCAGCTGCTCTCGGCCGGTCTGGAGCTGCCGTCCGGCGCCGGGGACGTCCACGTCCGGCCTGCGGTCGGCCGGCGCACCATGGTCGAGCTGCGGGCGCCCGAGGGCACCGCGCTGCTCCAGTTCGACGCCGCCGACCTGCGCCGCTTCCTGTGGCGCAGCCGGCTGGTCGTCCCGGAGGGCGAGGAGCACCTGCACCTGGACGCCGACCGCGCGCTCGCCCAGCTGCTCGGCTGACGGGGGCGCCGGCCCGCGGAAGCGCCCCCGTGCTTCCGGGCCGTGACGCGCCCGCCCGCGTGGTGAACCGTCCGTCCGCGTCCGTCGCGCGGCGACCCGGGTCCGGGGCCCGGGAAGCCCGTACGGTCGCGCCCCCAGGGGCGGGTCAGCCCGAGAGCTTGCGCATCAGCCGGACGCCCTGGGCCGCCGTCAGGTGCGGCAGGTACGCCTTGCCGATCGCCCTGGTGATGCCGGGCAGCGCGGCCGGGTCGGGGTACGCCATGTACATCGGCCGGTACTCCGGCTGGAACTTCGCCTTGAACGCCAGCAGCGAGCGGAAGCCGTACACCGGCTCCAGCACCTTGCCCATCCAGTCCAGCATCCGCTGCAGGCCGGTGGGCTCCTCGTCCTGCCCGGTCCGGGCCAGCGGCGCGCCCGACAGCGACAGGAAGCGCGCGCCCTCCTCCTTGAAGCCGAGCGCCGCCGAGGCGATCAGGAACTCGCTGACGCCGCGGAAGCCGTCCGAGCGCCGGCGCATGAAGTCCAGCGTCCAGCCGACCGGCACGCCGTTCTCGTACACCGGCATCCAGCTGGTCAGCCCGTGCACCACCCGCTGCTCGTCCACCGCGATCAGCACCCGCACGTCCGGGTCGTCCAGCTCCTCCAGCCCGCCGAGCGTGAAGCCCATCTCCGGCAGGCCCTTCTCGGAGACCCACTCCTCGGAGATCGCCCGGATCTGCTCCCGCAGCGCGAGCGGCGCCTCGTGGTACGCCCACCACTCCGCGGAGATGCCCTGCTTGCCGGCCTTGTTGAGGGCGGTGCGGATGTCCTGCCACTTGCGGCCGGTGAAGGCCAGCTCGGGCAGCGGCACCACGGTGTCCTCGGCGACCTGCACCGAGCGCCAGCCGAGCTGCGCGGTGGCGGCCCTGGTCTCGCCGCAGACGCTGTAGAAGCACGGCGTCCAGCCGCGCGCGTCGCAGTACCGGGCGAAGCCGGCCACCGCCCGGGCCCGGTCCTCCGGCGCGCCGAACGGGTCGCCGGTGGTCAGTGCGACGGTGCCCACCACCCGGTAGGCGACGGCCGCCCGGCCGCCCTCGTCGAACCAGTAGTGGTTGCCGTCCCAGGTGGCGATGAACGAGAGCGTCCCGCCGCCGTGCTCGGCCAGCAGCGCCCGCGCGCGGGCGGCCGCCGCCGCGTCGGTGTGCAGCACCGGCCGGCGGAAGACCGACAGCAGCACGGCCAGCGCGACCGCCCAGAACGCCAGCCCGCAGTACGTCTCCAGGAAGCGCGCCACCGGCCCGACCGCGATCGGGTAGTCCGGCAGCAGGTCGTTGTACGCGGGCGGCAGGAACTGGGCCGGCAGCCCGGCGACCAGCCGGCGGGCGGACGCCCCCGGCTCGAACTCCCCGGCCACCAGCCGCCCGACCCCCACGTAGGTGGCCGCGGAGGCGAGCGCCGCGCCACCGAGCACCAGGGCCAGCCGGCGCACCGAGCGGCCGGACAGCCGCAGCAGGAACCGCTTGCGGGTGGCCACCAGCAGCGCGGTGGTCAGCAGCGGCAGCAGCAGCGCCTCGACGAAGTACTGCACCACGTCCCGGCTGACCGGCCCGGCGTCCAGGTAGAGCCAGCACAGCAGCGCCGCCCAGAGCAGCTCGGTGGCCACGGTGACCAGCCAGGCGAACCGCAGGCCCCGGCGCAGCCCCTCGGCGAGCACCAGCAGCAGCGCCGGGATCAGCGCGGCCATCATCCGGCCCGGGGTGTCGAAGATCCGGACGACGGCGTGCGCCCGGGCGCAGTCGTGCGCCGACTGCGCGCAGAAGTCGGCCACCTCGTCCGGGCTGAGCCGGTGCGAGAAGTACAGCTCGGAGAAGGTGTTGAACGGCCCGCTGGCGTTGTCGTACAGCGAGGCCAGCAGCGGCCCGAAGGCGGCCGCGACCAGGCAGAGCGCCACCAGCACCCGGGTCTCCGAGTGCGAGGAGCGGTGCGTGCGCAGGTGCGGGCGGCCCCGGCTGACCAGCGCGCCCAGGCCGAGCCCGGCCAGCGCGGCGGCGCACCGCTGGACGCTCTGCAGGTGGCCCACGTACAGCGTCATCACCAGCGGGACGAGCAGCACCAGCAGGTGCAGCCGGCGGCGCCAGAGCACGGTGAGCCGGTACCCGAGGACCCCGGCCAGCGCGAACACGCCGACGCCGGGGCCGACCGAGATCTGGTCGGCCACCGAGGCGGTCCACTGCTCCCCCGCCGAGGAGCCGAACGCGACCAGCCCGGTGCCCAGCAGGGTGCCGACGACCTGCCCGCCGACCAGCACCGCGAGGGTGCGCAGCCGCCCGAGCCGGTGCTCGGCGGCCGGGCCGACCAGGAGCAGCAGCAGGCTGGTGAACACGTACGAGCCTCGGCCCGAGCACCAGAACATCGAGGTGACCGGCGTCCACCAGTGGCCCTCGGCCAGCGTGGACAGGCCGATGCCGGCCCGCTCCAGCAGCCGGTCCGACGGGCCGTGGCCCAGGCTGCGGGTGGCCGCGCCGAGCAGCCAGAGCCCGGCCAGCAGGGCCAGCGTCAGCGGCGCCGAGCGCAGCCTGGCGCCGAGCACCCCGGCCGCCCGCCGGACCTTCTGCGGGCGCGGCTCCGGCGTCCGGGTGACCGGCGCCCGGTCGGCCCGGTCGGTGCCGCGCTCGGCCGAGCGCTCCGCGTCCGGCCCCGGCCCGCGCTGCTCGCCGACGGTGGCCAGCGCCGTCCCCGCCCCGGTCACCGGGTCAGCCCGGTCTGCTGGGCGAGCCACGGGAGCTGCTGGGCGATGCCGGGCCGGAAGACGACCCAGCCGTGGCCGCCCGGCATCAGTTCGAACTTGGACTTCATTCCGGCCGCCTGCGCGGCCTGGTAGACCTTCTCCATCTGCGGTCTGAACTCCTCGTCGGTCTCGCCGACGACCAACGCGACGTTGGTGTCCGGGAACTTCTTGCGGGCCATCACCTGGAGCGGATCGACCGCGTCGAACTTCTTCTCGTCACCACCGAAGGCGGCCTTGACGGTCTGTTCCCGACTGCCCAGGGTCGGTTCCTCCTGCCCGGACATGTCGAGGACGGTGCCGTACACGTCGGAGGCGTTGACGCCGAGCTGGAGGGCGCAGGTTCCACCCATCGAGGCGCCCCCGATCGCCCAGGACTTCCGGCCGGCCGCCGTCTGGAGGTGCTGGTGCACCCACTCGGGGACGTCCACCGCCAGGTAGGTCTGGGTCTTGGCGATCTTGGAGTCGAGGCAGAGCGTGTTGGCCCAGGTGGAGCCGAGCTGGTCGGGCATCACCACGATCGGCGCGAGGCCGCCGTGGTCCGCGGCGTAGGCGTCCAGCGCCTCGTTGATCTGCGCGGAGAGCACCCAGTCCCCCGGGACGCCGGGCTGACCGGTGATCATCACGACCACCGGGAGCAGCGGCCGCGGGGTGGCCTGGTAGGCGGGCGGGAGGTAGACGTACGCGTCGCGGGCCTTGAAGCCCGACTTGGTGCCGGGGATCGGCACCACCGACACGGTGCCCTTCTCGGGCAGGTCCGCCGGGGGCTGCCAGACCTCCTCCAGCGTCCTGCCCGGCGGGGCGGCCACGGTCTGGCCCGCCTTGTCGGCGACCAGCCCGTCGGTCTTGGTCAGCCACGGCGCGAGCATCACGCGCCCGCTCGGGAACTGGCCGAAGCCGATGTTCACCTCGGAGGAGGCCATCAGCACCACCAGGCCGCACAGGCCCAGCGCGAGCCCCCGCCGCCGCCAGGTGAGCCGGCGCATCCGGTAGCCGGCCAGGCAGAGCCCGGTCAGGGCGATGGCTATCCACCAGGTGACGTACTTGGGCGTGCCCTCCGGGAAGGGGTGCCACCAGCCGTCGACCACGACGTCCAGCAGCCAGCTGAGCGCCGCGGCGGTGATCAGGGCGGCGGGCAGGCGGACCCGCCACCAGCTCCGGCCGCGGCCGACGGCGAGCGCGATCAGCGCCGCCCAGCCGGCCGCCAGCACGGCGTGCGGGATCAGGCCCTCGGTGAGCGGCCAGTCGATCGGGTTCCAGCGGGAGGCAAGGGTCAGCGTGCTCATGCGGCTTTGCCCGGCGGGGTGGTGTCGGCCAGGAAGCCGTAGGCGACGACGTTGCCGTCGTAGCCGTGCTCCTCGCTGTACGAGCCGCCGCAGGTGATCACCCGCAGCTGCGCGTCAGTGGCCTGACGGTAGACCCGATCGTCCGGGAAGTCCTTTCGGTCGTGCACTTCGATGGCGTAGAGCTGGTAGACGGCGGTGGCGCCGTCCGCCCGGGCGATCTCGATCCGGTCCCCCCGACGGAGCGCGCCCAGATGATAGAAGACCGCGGGGCCGGTCTTGTTGTCGACGTGTCCCGCCAGGATCGCGGTACCGCGCTGGCCGGGGCTGGCCCCGCCCCGGTACCAGCCCGCCAGGTTGCGGTCCGCCTCGGGCGGGGTCTGCAGGTGGCCGTCCGCGTCCAGTCCGAGCGCGGTGACCGGGGCGTCCAGGCGCACCGCCGGGATGCGGATCCGGGTCGGCGCGGACGGGCCCAGCGGAGGGACGACCGAGACCGGCGTGATCCCGGCCTGGGCCTGGCCGGCCCCCGGTGCGGGCGGCAGCGACGGGCCTCCGTCGTGCACGAGCCAGGCACCGAGCACCAGCGCGGCACCCGCCGCCAGGGTGCCCGGCCAGGGCCCCCTGCTCTGCTGGACGCCCACGGGCGCTCCCCTCTGCCGACGGAACCCCGCTTCCTGGGAGTTTCCTGGGAAACAATTCAACCGGAACGGACTGTAAGGCACGTCCATACGACGGTCGTACCGGCACCCGCCGATCGGCAGGGCTGACGCCCTCTTTCGTGCGCCCCGTGGGCACCCGGTCGCGGAGCGCGACGGCCGCCCCCCGCATACGATCGCCGCAGGAACACTCCCGACACGAGCTACCGACGGTTCTACGGACCCGATCGGTTGCGGCGTTCGGGCGATCGCTCCGGACGACGCGCTGCGCCTCTCCGACCGGCCCCGCCCCCGTGCCATGCTGACCCGGCCACGGGTTGTATCACCCACTTGTCCGACCGGACTCCGCACTCCCGCACGCCGCCCCACCGCCCCACGAACGGAGTGACCATGGAAGCCCTCTCACGCCGCACCCTGCTGGCGGCGGGCGCCGCCACCGCCGCCACCCTGGCGGCCGGCTGCGGCAGCGACCACGCCACCGGCGGAGTGCGGGTGCCCGGAGCCGTCGTCCCGGCCACCGGCGCGGCCGACGAGCGGGGCGACACCCCCGCCCCGGCCCCGGCCCCCAAGCCGCAGGCCGTCCTGATCGGCGACGGCTCCACCTCGGACACCGGCGCCCAGCCGCACCAGCCGGTCCCCGACCGGCTGCAGCCCGGCCAGCGCCCGCCGCAGTTCGTGGTCTTCTCCTGGGACGGCGCCGGCGAGCTCGACAACGGCCTGTTCGCCCGCTTCCGCCGGCTGGCGCAGGAGCACGACGCGAAGATGACCTTCTTCCTCAGCGGCCTCTACCTGCTGCCGGAGTCCAAGAAGGACCTCTACCGCCCGCCGCAGCACAGGGCCGGCGCCTCCGACATCGGCTACCTGAGCGACCAGCACATCCGCGACACCCTGGAGAACGTGCACGCGGCCTGGCTGGAGGGCCACGAGATCGGGACCCACTTCAACGGCCACTTCTGCGGCTCCACCGGCGTCGGCAAGTGGTCCCCCGAGGAGTGGGACAGCGAGATCCAGCAGGCGATGGACTTCGTGACGAACTGGCGCACCAACACCGGCTTCACCGACCTGCCGGCGCTGCCCTTCGACTACCGCAAGGAGCTGATCGGCAGCCGCACCCCCTGTCTGGAGGGCCAGCGCAACCTGCTGCCCACCGCGGTCAAGCGCGGCTGGCGCTACGACAGCAGCGGCAACGGCACCCAGGTGTGGCCGCAGAAGATCCAGGGCGGCGCCCTGTGGGACCTCCCGCTGCAGTCCATCCCGTTCCCCGGGCACACCTTCCAGGTGCTCTCGATGGACTACAACATCATGTACAACCAGTGCGGCCCCAACACCAAGGCCGACCCGGCGCTCCACCCCGGCTTCCAGACCCAGGCCCGCGACGCCTACCTGATGGGCTTCGACCGCACCTACAACGGCAACCGGGCGCCGTACGTCATCGGCAACCACTTCGAGGAGTGGAACGGCGGCATCTACATGAACGCCGTCGAGGACGTCCTCCGGACCATCGCGGGCAAGCCGGAGGTCCGGCTGGTCTCCTTCCGGCAGCTGGTCGACTGGCTGGACGCCCAGGACCCGGCGGTGCTGCGCAAGCTCCAGACCCTCGCCCCGGGCCAGGCGCCGGCCGGCGGCTGGGAGGCCTTCCTCGGCGCCCCGGCGGGGGCCGGAGCCCCCGCCGGGTCCTGACCGTCAGGCCTTCGCCCGCACCCGGCCGGCCAGCAGCGCGCCGAGCAGCGCCACCCCGGCCATCGACAGCAGGATCACCGCGAAGGCGCCGGGCGAGCCGGCCGCCCCGCCGCCCTCGTGGGCGGCGGCGAGCGAGCCGCCGCCCAGCGCCGCGAACAGCACCCCGGCCATCCCGGTCAGCAGCACGTTGCCCAGCGCGTCGCTCATCTGCAGGGCGGCCGAGTTGGCCCCGGCGTCCTCCGGCGTGGAGAGCTTCATCATCAGCACGCTGACGCTCGCGATCGCCATCCCCATCCCGATGCCGCCGACGCCCCAGGCCACCGACGCGACCCAGGCCGGCACCGCCGGGAACAGCACCAGCGCGGCGCCCCCGATCGCCACCGCGGTCAGCAGCAGGCCGCCCCGGATCATCGCCTCGCGGTAGCGCTCCGCCCCGGGCCGGCCCTGGAGCCAGGAGCCGACCGCCCAGGTGAGGCCGCCGCTGGTCAGGGTCAGGCCGGCCAGCGTCGGCGAGAGGTCCCGCTGGGTGGTCATCATCAGCGGGACGAAGGCCTCGGCGCCGAGGAACGCCCCGGCCGCCATCCCGCGCAGCAGGATCACCGCCGGCAGCCCCCGCCCGGCCCGCAGGGTCCCGGTCGGCAGCAGCCCCAGGACGGCCGGCACCAGCAGCGCCGCCCCGGCGATCCCCGGGAGCAGCCCGATCAGGTCGCGCCGCTGGCCCGCGTACTGCAGCAGGCCGGCGCCGACCGCCGCCATCGCGGCCAGCAGGGTGCGACGGCGGTCGAAGGCCGCGCCCCGGACCACCGGGCGCTCCCGCTCCGAGCGGGCCAGCGCCGGGCCCATCACGGCCAGCGGCAGCAGGATCAGCGCCGGCACGGCCAGGAACACCCAGCGCCAGCCCAGGTGCTGGGTGACGGCCCCGGAGACCAGCGGGCCGATGATCGAGGGCAGCACCCAGGCGGAGGAGAAGGCCGCGAACACCGCGGGCCGCAGCCGCTCCGGGTAGGCCCGGCCGACGACCACGTACAGCGCGACGATCACCAGCCCGCCGCCCAGGCCCTGGATCGCCCGGCCGGCCACGAACACCCACATCCCGGGCGCCGTCCCGGCCACCACCAGCCCCACGCCGAACACCGCGATGCCGCTGAACAGCGGCCTCAGCGGGCCGCTCCGGTCGCACCACTGGCCGGAGACGACCAGGGCGAACAGGGTGGTGGTGAAGTAGCCGGAGAAGGCGAAGGCGTACAGCCCGAGCCCGTTCAGCTGGCGGGCCGCGGTCGGCATCGCGGTGTTGACGGCCGTCGCCTCGAAGGCGATCACCAGGACCACCGAGACGATCCCCAGGGTCAGCGCGCGGTAGCGGCCGCCGAGCACCCCGCCACCGGGGTCGTCGTCGAGGGGTATCGGAACAGGGTCGACCGAGGTGGGGGAGGCAGTGGTCATACGTAACATCGTAAGAGCCGTCCGCCTCGATGACCCCTGACCCCGGTCGGTGATCGACTCCGCCCCGGGACCTACGCCGCGGGCCCGCCGGGGCTCAGTGCAGCACCTTGAGGCCCACCACGCCGGAGACGATCAGCAGCAGGCAGCCGATCCGGGCCATGGTCACCGCGTCCCCCAGGACGGCCATGCCGTAGACCGCGGTGCCGACCGCGCCGATGCCGACCCAGACCGCGTAGCCGGTACCGATCGGAATGGTGCGCATCGCGTACGCCAGCCCGCCCATGCTGAACAGCAGGGCGACGCCGAAGACGAGGCTGGGAACGAGGCGGGTGAAGCCCTTGGACGATTCCAGGGCGACCGCCCAGACGGTTTCGAGGAAACCCGAGAGGATCAGAACGAGCCAGGCCATGACGGTGGTGCCTCCGCAGTCCACAGCGGCCGGATTGCCGCTGAACTGCGCCGTCTTGTCGTCACCGGGTACGACGCGCTCGTCCGGGGTGGCGGAAATGCCGCCACCGGTCTCCGACGGTAGCACACACTGCCATACAGAATTTACAAAGGAGCGTTGACCGCTCTCTCCGGATCGGCCACTATGAATTCACTGGCCGTGTGCCCGAGTGGCTTAGGGAACCGTCTGCAAAGCGGTACACGCGGGTTCGATCCCCGCCATGGCCTCGTGGAGAAAGGAATTGCCGGTCGACCCGGAAAAGTCGGCCGGCAATTCCTTTCCGCTGTTTGCACCGCTTTCCGTCGCCTTTCCGAACAGTCCGGTCAGGCGGTGACGGCGTCCTCCGCCCGGATCGGCAGCCGGCCGACCGGCAGGCCGGTGGCGGCGCGCACGGCCGCGGCGACGGCCGCCGGGGCGACCACCGCGGGGACGGCGCCGACCGCCTTGGCGCCGAACGGGGCCACCACGTCGCGCTCCTCCAGCAGCGCGGCGATCCGCACCTCCGGGGTGTCCAGCGCGGTGGGCAGCCGGTAGCCGGTGAGCGAGGGGTTCTGCAGCACCCCGCCCTCCGTCCGCAGGTCCTCCAGCAGCGCCAGGCCGACGCCCTGGGCCACCCCCGCCTCGATCCGGTCCTCGATCTGGCGCGGGTTCAGCGCCCGGCCGACGTCCTGGGCGACGGTCATCTCGACCACCCGGACGGCGCCCAGCTCGATGTCCACGTCCACCACCGCGCGCATCGCGCAGAACGAGATGGAGACGAAGGCGTCGCCCTGCCCGGACTCGTCCAGCGGCTCGGTGGGGTGCGGGCGGCACTGCGCGGTCGCCCACAGCTCCTTGCCCTCCAGCGCCTCGGCGACCGGCATGCCGAGCACCCCGTCGTACGAGGTGATCTTGCCGTCGGCGATCTGGAGCAGCTCCGCCGACATCCCGAAGTTCGCCGCGATCGGCTGCAGCAGCTGGTGGCGGACCATCAGCGCGGCCCGCTCGACGGCGCCGCCGGAGACCCAGGTGTGCCGGCCGCGGGCGGACGGCCCGGCGATCGACTGGTCGCTGTCGGCCGGCGCGATGTAGACCTCGCTGACGCCCAGCACGGTCTGCACGATCTGCCGGGCCAGCGTGGCGAAGCCCTGCCCGGCGTCGACCGCCGCGCAGATCACCGTCGCGTGGTCGCCGCTGACCCGCACCGTCGCGGTCGAGACCTCGTCCTCGCCCTCGGCGCCCAGCATGTGCACCATGCCGACGGCGTAGCCGATGCCGCGCCGCACCGCCGCCGGGTCGCCCGCGCCGCCGGGCCCGCCGGGCAGCAGCCACTCGGCGTCCGGGTCGTCCACCGGCAGGGCCGGCAGCGGCTCGGCCGCGACCGCGTCCAGCAGGGCGCGCACCGGCGCCGGGCAGGTGACGGCCTGTCCGGTGGGCAGCGGGTCGCCGGTGGACATCGCGTTGCGGCGGCGGATCTCCACCGGGTCCACGCCGATCCGGGCGGCCAGCTGGTCCAGCTGGGACTCGTAAGCGAAGCAGGCCTGCAGGGCGCCCTCGCCGCGCATCCGGCCGGCCGGCGGGTTGTTGGTGCGCACCGCCCAGGCGTCCACGAAGACGTTCGGGCAGACGTACGGACCGGCCGAGAAGGCCGTCGCGGCGGCCAGCGCCTCGGCGGAGACGTCCGCGTAGGCGCCGCCGTCCAGCAGGATCTGCGCCTCGACCTTCACCAGCGTGCCCTCGGCGTCGGCGTGGTGGCGGTAGCGCAGCAGCGCGGGGTGGCGCGAGGTGTGGGTGTGGAAGGACTCCTCGCGGGTGAGCGTCATCTTCACCGGGCGGCCGGTGCGCAGCGCCAGCAGGGCCAGGGTGACCTGGAACGAGAGGTCCTCGCGGTCGGTGGTGGCGCCGGGCACGCCGGTGGCCACCAGCCGGACCCGGTCCGGCTCCAGGCCGAGGCAGGCGGCGGTGCGGTCGCGGTCGCCGTGCGGGTCGGTGGAGGACAGGTGCAGTTCGACGCCACCGTCCGGGCGCGGCACGGCCAGCCCGGCCTCGGCGCCGAGCGGGGCCGGGTCCTGCCGGCCGACCTGGTAGAGGCCCTCGACGATGATCTCGCCGACCGCGTCCGGGTCCCCGGTGCGCAGCGGCAGGTGGCGGAACAGGTTGCCGTCGGGGTGCAGCGGCGGCGCGGTGAAGGACTGCTCCGGGTCGGTGACGGCCTCCAGCGGCTCGTAGTCGACCGCGATCAGGCCGACCGCCAGCCGGGCGGTGTCCGGGTGGTCGGCGGCCACCGCGGCGATCGGCTCGCCGTGGTGGCGCACCACGCCGGCGGCCAGCACCGGCCGGTCGGAGACGATCGGCCCGGCCGGGGCGCCGTCGGGGGTGCCGTCCGGGCCGGGCGGCAGGTCGGTGGCGGTGACCACGGCGTGCACCCCGGGCAGCGCCAGCGCGGCCGAGGTGTCGATGCCGCGGATCCGGGCGTGCGGGTGCGGCGAGCGCAGCACCGCGCCCCACAGCAGGCCCTCGGCCCACAGGTCGGCCGCGTACGGGTAGATGCCGAGCGCCTTCGGCAGCGCGTCGCCGCGCAGCGGGGAGCTGCCCAGGCCGATCGGCTCCGGTGCGCCGCCCTCGCCGCCGTCCTGCTGGAGTGCTGCGCCGATGTCGGTAGGCGACGTCATGATGCGTGGTCGTCCTCGGGGAGCCGGATGCCGTGGGCGGGGGTGGCCCCGTACGGGACACCGGCCGGGGCGCCGCCCTCGGCCGGGGCACCGTGCGGGTGCGGAGCGGGGTACGGGGTGCCGTGCGGCGGCGTGCCGTCGTAAACGGTGCCGGGCAGCGGGGTGCCGTGCGCGGGGGTGGGCTCGTAGACCGGGGCGTCGTACCCGGTGTCGTAGCCGTTCTGCTGCTGGTGGCCGTCCGGGTAGGGCAGGTAGGTGCCGTGCGCGGGGGTGGCCTGGTAGGGCTGCTCGGGGTAGCCCTGCGGCGGGTAGTACACCTGCTCGTCGGCGGCCTGGGCGGGGATGGCGTCCCGGATCGGGGCCAGCACGGTGGTGTCGTACACGCCGGTGTCGTAGCCGCCCTGGGGGTCGCCGTACGGCACTCCGGCCGGGGCCGGCCCGACGCCCGGCTGCCCCACGGCGTGCTGCGGGACGGCGTGCTGCTCGACGGGCTGCTGCGGGACGGGCTGCTGCTCGACGGCCTGCTGCGGGACGTGCTCGATCCAGTCCCCGGCGTCGGCGTAGACCGGCGGCTCGACGGCCTGCCCGGGCTCGACCGGCGCCTCCGCCGGCCGTGCGGCGGGCGGCTCGGCGACGGGCTCGGCGACCGGCTCGGCCGGCGCCTCGGCGGCGGGCCCGGCGGCGGCC